>DULL01000034.1 GCA_012840395.1 Clostridiaceae bacterium
ACGCATCATTTCCCGCATTGCTGCTTTTTGCTGACTGTCATTTTTTCTTGCCATAAATAAAACCTCCAAACTGAGTAATTTTATCTTACATCAGATTAGAGGTTTACACAAACTTTAGGACACTTCCTTTTGCTCAAATAATTTTTTCATCTGGTATATAATTTCAGTTTTTCTAACTACCGTTGCACTCTGCCTGTACCATCTCCGCCCATTAGTTTCTCCACATCTGATACGCTTACACGATTAAAGTCGCCAATAATGGAATGTTTCAGGCAACTGGCCGCTACTGCAAATTCCAGTGCGGTCTGTGTATCTTTATAGGTATTGAGGCCGTAAATCAGTCCACCGGAAAAAGAATCTCCGGCGCCAACCCGGTCAACAATATCACGTATTTCGTAACGTTTACTCACATAGAAACGTTCCCTGTCATGCAGGCAAGCAGCCCATCCGTTTATATCAGCGCTTTGGCTTTCTCTCAGTGTAATAGCTACCAAACGTACATTAGGATACTTCTCCAGAACCTTTTGGGCTAGCAGATTATATTTCTCGCGGCTCAATTCTCCGCTTTCCACCGATACATCGATTGTAATTCCCAAAGACTTTTGTATATCTTCCTCATTAGCAATAACTATGTCCGTGTATTGGACCATTTGTCTCATTACATCCGGAGCTTCAACTCCGTATTTCCATAAATTTTTACGATAGTTGAGATCGCAGGAAACGGTTACGCCGTGTGCTTTCGCTGCTTTTACACTTTCAAGTGAAAGCTCCATGGCACTTTTGCTTATAGCTGGTGTAATACCGGTTATATGGAACCAATCTACATCAGATAGAACAGCATTCCAGTCAATATCACCAGGTTTTGCCATGGCAATAGCTGAGTATGCTCTATCATAAATTACTTTACTGGGTAATTGATTTGCACCATTTTCCAAGAAATAAATCCCCATGCGCCCTTCTTTCCTGATTATCTTGGAAACATCCACATTGAAGCGGCGCAGTTCCCGTATACATTCATCACCTATGGCATTTTTAGGTAGTACGGTCAAATATTGCACTTCCATTCCATAGTTGGCAAGGCTGACTGCCACATTTGCTTCTCCGCCTCCGAATGTTGCTTCTAAAAGGGGAGATTGAAGCAATCTTTCAGAGTTTGGCGCCTTTAGGCGAAGCATGATTTCACCAAATGTTAATACCTTCATTATCAACACCTCGTTACTTCATTATTTTTGCAATGGTTTCAACTGCTTCCCTGCACAATGAAGTTATATGTTCAAAGTTGTCCTTATTAATATCTTCTTTACTGCATACCCAGCTTCCACCTATAGCATGCACATAGGGAGCAGCAGCATAATCAGCCAGGTTTGCCGCATTAATACCACCCGTCGGAATAAATTTTATATCACTAAAGGGACCAACCAATGACTTCATGGCAGATAATCCACCAAAAACATTAGCAGGGAAAAACTTCAGCACATATAAACCTAACTTTTTTGCAGCCATAATTTCAGTAGGTGTCACACACCCGGGAACAATCGGAATATTGTTTTGCTGGCACCATGACACCAGTTCTGCATCAAATCCGGGAGATACTATGAATTTAGCACCGCAGTCAACTGCTTTTTTACACTGTTCCAGGGACACTACTGTTCCTGCACCTACGAGCATATCCGGACAGTTTTCACTTACCTTACGAATAGCTTCAGGTGCTGCAGCTGTCCTGAATGTGATTTCCATTACATCCACGCCACCTTTTAAAAGAGCATTTGCCGTGGGCACTGCCTTGGCAGCATTCTCTATAACAACAACGGGTACGATGCCTGCTGTCTTCAGTCTTTCCAATACTTCCAAGATTCTCTCTCCTTTCTGAATCCAAATTCTTCTTTACCATTCTACTTTACCATTATTTTAATCTAATAGCTTCAACAGAGAAATATCAGCATGTGTATACTCTGCAATACGGCATAATTCTTCATAGGTAATTTCATTTACCGGTACACCTGTTGCTTTGATACGTTCATGTGCCTCTATTTCCTTTTCTCCGTGAATATAAATTCTTTCTTGGCCTTCCGCTTTGCTGGAATCGCGCAATTCCTGCAAATATTTGCTGAAGCGAAGCTTGATGTCCTCTTTGTCACCAAATATGCCATAATCAATTGCATAGAAACAGTGAGCAATATTTGACTGACCCTGTTTTTTATAAACATAATTGGAAGTGGTTCCGCCAGACAGGATTCCTGTACACAGCTCGCAGATCAGTCCGAAGCCATAGCCTTTGTGTCCGCCCATAAGTTCTCCCGAGCCGCCGATAGGCAGAATGCCTCCGCCAGACTTGGCAATGATATTCTTAAGTACTCGGTTGGAATCAGTACAATCATGCCCTTTTTCATTCAACGCCCAACCAAATGGAATATCATTGCCGCGTTTTGCATAAACCTCCAATTTCCCACGGGGTACAACCGTTGTGGAAGCATCAAATAAAAATGGATGTGGCTTTGCAGGCATTCCAACTGCAATAGGATTGGTACCTAACATAGGCTGGCGTCCAAATGTCGGCACCATAATTGCTTCCGTATTAGTCATAGCTACACCCAGCATATTTTCTTCAATGGCCATTTTTACATAATAAGCTGCAATACCGAAATGATTGGAGTTGCGCACAGTCACCAGACCAACTCCGCTTTGCTTTGCTTTTTTAATTGCTGTTTCCATCGCATATGTAGCAATAAGTTGGCCCATTCCATTATTACCTTCAATTACTGCAGAAACCGGAGTTTCAAACACCACTTCAGGCTTTCCGTTGATATCCACCAATTTTTTGCTGGTTATTTCTTCATGATAGCGCTTCAGCCGCTGGATACCGTGTGATTCAATGCCAGAAAGGTCTGCTTCCAATAAGACGTCTGTAATTGTTTGGCTGTCTTTTTCTGAAAACCCATAACCTTTGAAAACTTCTATGCAAAACTTTACCAGATCGGTATAACATAGATGTTTATAACCCATAAAAATTACTCCTTTTCAATCAATATACTATCCTGTGTAAAATCATACAACGTAATTAAATATTAATAGGATATTTACCATAACGCCGCGCTGCTTCATATACAGTAAATACATTTTTATTGGGGATGTCGTCGTGGACGCTGTGGTCAGAGCCAAGACAGTAGCCTCCTCCTGGTCCTGCTATGCGTATACACTCCTTGACCATTTCCTCAATCTCTTCTGTTGTGCCTGATACTAAGGTTGTTGAATTATCAATATTGCCAAATATAGTTACCTGATGGCCATACTTGCTCTTAATATCAGCAAGGTCTATTCCTTTGCAGCGCTGGATAGGATGCAAACCTTGTATACCGGTAGACATTATATCTGGTATCAGCTCGCCGATATTGCCATCACTGTGCAGCAACATTTTTTGGCCCATTTTTGCAGTTTCTTCCTGAATGCGTACCAGCTGTGGCACGATGAATTCGCGAAAATGTGCCGGAGATAACAATGGTGCCTCAATTGAACCATAATCATCAGAATAAAGAATAGCATCCACACCCATTTGTGCCATACGGCGTGCGCAAGCCAGTGAGAATTCTGTGGATGCCGTCAGAGCTTGATGAACTGTATCAGGGTCTTCATATAACATGATAAAGAAGTTTTCCATTCCAAACAGCTGCCAGGCTGCGGAGAATGGTCCCCGCACATTGCCTACAACACCCATGCCGTATTCTTTTGCAAGTTTTAGGCAATCTGCCAGGCCTTTATAACGGAATTCAGCCTCAGGATCCGGCATTTTATAATTTGCCCAGTCTTCTGCATTCTTCAGGGGAACCTCAATTTCTGCATCAATAGGCCAAGTATTATCTGCAATCATACGTTTGATGCCCCACTCATCTACATAGACGGTGTCCTTCATCCCTTCAGGACGAAAACCGCTGACACCCGGAATGGGGATAAAAGCAAAATCATAGCCTATTCTGTGGCTGCACTCAAGCACGCTTACTGGATCAAATGTTTCCGGAACATACCCTAAAACTTCCTTAAATAAAGGCCGGCTATACACACATTCAAATACAGGAACCGTATCTGGCTCCTTATGATTCAAAGCACATAACAATCTCTCGCGTCCTGTCATATTAAACATCCTCCAATATCTTTTTGAATTTCTTTTTGTATTTTATTAAATAATTAGCTATAGCTATTCAAACTATTCATTTTTTGTCAGTTTCTCAAGTTTGAATTCTCCAATTTCCCCGGGACCGTAACCTTCCAGGATAATACGTTCATGAACATCTGTCAGATGTTCCTTCATTAACCGGCGGGCACCTTTGGCATCGGATTCTTTGATACAATTAATAATTTTTCGGTGAAAATCTATAGCTATTTCGGTTTTTTCATGGGTTAAGACCAGTACATTGAAGTCCATGAAGACTTCAAGAAGCATATCCAGTATTTCCACCAAAAAAGAATTTCCTGTTCCTTCTGCTATAGAGCGGTGCACTTGAAAGTCCAGACTGACAATTTCATATTTATCTTCACTGTCTATCCTGGAAAGTAACCGCTCATTGGCCTCCTGCATTAGCGCTATACTTTCTTCTGATGAATTTAATGCAGCCAGTGCAGCGTTCTGCTCTTCAATAATCATTCGGGCTTCGCTTAATTCGATCATGGAAAAGCGTTGCAGGACATTGCGAATGTTAAAGCAGGATCCATCATTATTAATAATTCTACTCTTAACGTAAGTACCGCTTCCCTGACGTTTCTCAATTATTCCCATGGATTGAAGCGCACGGAGAGCTTCCCGTATTGAAGAACGGCTTACACCAAATAATTCAGTTAATTCTTTTTCTGTCGGAAGCATGTCTCCCACTTTAAGCGTGTTTCGTTCTATCATATCAATAATGCGTTCCACTACTTTTTCCGCCAAGGAAATACGCTGAATTTTATTTGAATTAATATTATCTGCCATAATACTCTCCAACAAACTTAAAATGAAATGAAAATTTTAATAAGTTATCTATTTGTCATATTGTCAGACAAATTTCTTATTATAAATAATTATATTTGAGCATTTTATTAATGTCAATGAGTCATTGAATTTAAAATGAAGCGAAAATACAAAAAAGGAGCATATAAATGCTCCTAAAAGGATAATTAGTTTTATTCAAATTATATTTATTATAGATATGTTAAATAACCTTAACATTCCCTCTCTGGTATTTTGCCTTTGTTGCTTCTCCACCTCTTATATGTCTCTCAGCTTTATTCTCTTCTAGTACCAGCCTGACCTTATCTGCCATTTCAGGATTGATTTTAACCAGTCTTTCAGTTACGTCTTTGTGTACCGTACTTTTACTGATTCCAAATTTTTTAGCAGCAGCTCTTACTGTAGTTTTTTTTTCAACGATGTATTCAGCAAGTTCTAATGCTCTTTCTTCGATGTAACTCTTCAACCGAGTATACCCCCTCTACATGTCTGCTTTGAAAAATGGCACTGTTATCTTTATTAGAACTGAAGTGCTCAAAGCCCCCAATGACTATCACTACAGTATATATATGCCTTTGATTCAAGCCTTATGATAAAATACAAAAGGAGGAGAAAATAAAGCTTATATTTTATTTGTTGTGAATTTTTATTGCTTTTTTTGCGAAATTTTTTACGGATAAAACTTATGCATTTATATAAGAAATTGATAGAAAAAAGGTTGATATTTATAAATTCATTGCAAACTTAAGAAATAATTGAATTTATGGTTTGCAAAGTATTTTTTATTTTATGATAATTGTAAATATGTGCTTATTGTGCTTACATAGATCAGATGTATTTTGTGAAAGGATAAAACCATGAATAGCTTTAAAATTGCAAATTTGGGGAAGAAAAATCCTGATGGGGGAAAGGGTTTTTTTTATGGCTGGCTTGTGGCTGTAGCTTGTTTCGTAATGGTATTCATCAGTTTAGGATTAGGTAATCTAACAAGTGCATTATATATTACTCCGGTGACTGAAGAATTAAAATTTAGCAGAGGAGCATTTTCATTTGTTTTTTCCTTGCGTTTTATTTCAAGCGCGGTCTTTAGTATTTTACTAAACTTTTTTATAAGAAAGTTTGAAATAAGAAAAGTAATAGGTATAGGTTTCAGTATGCTTGTACTTTCATACTTTTTATTCTCTGTAGCAAGAGATTTACCGGTTTTCTACTTAAGTGCAATACCTTATGGAATAGGAATCACATTTAATGCAACAGCAATTGTTTCCATCTTGATTGAACGTTGGTTTGAGAAACACAAGGGTTTAATATTAGGTGTAATATTTGCAGGAAGTGGTTTGGGCGGTTCATTATTTAACATAATTGTTGCAGGCTGGATTGAAAAATATGGCTGGTCCAAATCATATTTTTTTACTGCAGTATGCTTAGGAATATGTGCTATACCTATTCTTGCCACTATCCGTAATAATCCATGCGAGATGAAACTTAAACCATATGGCAGTGAAGAACAGGAGCAGTCTGGTAAGAAAAGTAAGAGAGTGAATTGGGAAGGGTTTACCATGGAAGAATCATTAAGAAAGCCCTATTTTTATCTTGCCGCTATTGCTATCTTTTTTATTGGTTTTTTAAATAGCCCGGTATATACAATTGCTCCTGCCCACCTGATAGATAGAGGTTTTGATGCAAATTATACGGCAACAATTATGAGTTTATTTTTCTTTACTCTGGCAGGAGCAAAGATTATCATGGGATTTATATATGATAGGTTTGGGTTAAAAAATGCTCTTATTGTGTGCTTTATAAGTAATATTTGTGGAATTATGCTCCTTGCTTTTGCTCAAAATAAATTAATTGCTACATTATTTGCCTTGTTTTTTGGCTTTTCTGTAACTATTGAAACTGTTACCTTGCCGTTGCTGGTGTTCGAACTTTTTGGTCCCAAAACCTATACCGCCACTATTGGGCTCTTTTTGGCCATTTCTACCATAGGTGTGTCTATCGGAACACCGGTTATGAATTTCAGCTATGATGTGACAGGAAGTTATAAAGGGATGCTTATTATTTTTGATGTTATTTCAGTTTTGGTATTTGCACTGTTTATGTATATTATAAATTATGCGCAAAAAGACCGAAATGAATATATAGTGTGAAGCATTTATTTATATTTTCAGATTTCAAGAAATAATTGACGATCCTATTATTATTCTTATAATGAGAGTGTGAAAATGATAATGAAGTTATCTTTTTATATGCAGTAAGCTATTGAAAAAAGTTTGTGGCATGGGTATTAAAAGGGTAGTAAAAAGAAAACTATTTCCAAACTATTGTTAAATAGAGTTTGACAGTTATGAATAAGTAACTTATAATAAAAGTGTTAACGCTTACGCAAATAATTAAATATAAATCTATGCAAAAAGAGGTTGTGTGTAAATGAAAAAATACGAAGATAAGGCACTTGCCTACATTGAAGAAAACAAAGAAAAGCTCTTTGGTCTTTTGTCTAAATTGATTCAATTTGATACCCAAAATTTTATAACTCATGGAAGAGAAAAAGAATGTGCCGAATACATAGAAAAATTATACCGGGATTTAGGATTAGAAACCGAGCTTTATTCACCTGACAGTATACCTGGAATTAAAGAACACCCAGGCTACCTTCCAGGCAGAGGACTTGAAAACAGGCCAAATGTAAGTGGTATTTGGTATGGGGAAGACAAAGAATTAGCAGTAATGCTTGCAGCCCATATAGATACCATGCCGGCCGGAGATCTGGACAGGTGGGATGTGGATCCCTTCGGAGGCGTAATAAAAGACGGAAAGATTTATGGCTTAGGAGCAGGGGATAATAAATTTGGAATAGCAGGATCTTATTATGCAATTAAAGCTCTTAAAGAATGCGGTATAAAATTAAAAAAATCAGTTGTTTTAACATCTTATGCAGACGAAGAATATGGAGGAGGAGACGGCGCTCTTGCCGCATGCCTGAAATATCCTTGTGACACCTATGTGAATCTGGATGGAGGGAATTATGAAATCTGGATAGCTGCACTGGGTGGAGGCTGCTTTAAGATCAGTGTAAAGAAAACCGAAACTACTGACAATGCAATGGATGTTTTTGACGCCATATCAATTCTGATGAATGAATTGAAGGTTTTTGCAGAAAGGCGCAGGACTGAATTACATATAAATTCTCTTTATACAGGATCAGACATGGAACGTTCTGCCTTCCGGCTGAGTAGTTTTGCAAGTGTAGGAACAAATCACGATGAAGCAATGTTATCTTTTGTTATTTACACAGATAAAACCAAGGAAGAAATATATAAAGAGCTGGATGATATATTAGACAGAGTAAGGCCTCAATTTGCTAAAATGGGAATTGTGACAGAAGGATTTATTCCCACAACCAGATTCTTTGGTTATTACGAGACTGAAAAAGACTGTCTTGCGGTTAAAATTATGAAAGCAGCTGCAGAGGAAGCCGCAGGGAAGAAGGTTAGAGAGTGTGGCTCATGCCTTACAGATCTTTCTGTAATTCTACCATATGGAAGTCCAAGAAGCTTTAATTTTGGTATTTTGAGAGATTTTGCACTTCCAGGAGGAGCACATCAGCCCAATGAGTATGTAGATTGCCAGGAATTCCTGAATCACACAAAAGCATTAATATTATTCTTAATACGTTATTGTGGAGTAGTTGAAGAATAATACTTTAATCGTTATTAATACAAATATAATTAATGAAATTGTGCGTGCGTTAAGTTATCTGTCATTGTGTTAATAAATAAATTTTAAACTAATTAATATACAAAAATATACAATATTGGAGGAGAGTATTATGAGCAAATGTTTTAAATTTCAACCAGCTCCCTGGCTTCCTTTTAGAGATACGGAAGTCATGGACAGGGTACGTTCCATGACTCGTGAAGAAATGGTAAATTTTAAGCACGAGAATCCGGATTTTAAAGTAAAAATTGTATATGATTCGCGTTTTTACTTTGTAACAGATCTGTATAATCGCATTCGCATGTCCGATAAGGAGAACAAAAAGCTTACAGTAATATTGCCAAATCCATGTGTTGCTGAATATATAAGCCTTACAGAAGTATTAAATAAGTATAATGTCAGCTGCCGCAATTTACATGTTTTTTTCATGGATGAATATGCTGATGAAAACAATAATGTTGCTCCATTGACTTATATTGCAAGCAAGGGAAGATCCTTCAAAAAGTACTTCTATGACAGATTGAAACCCGAATTAAGGCCACCTGAGAATCAAATTCACTATTTTACAACAGAAAATGTGGCAAACTATTCTGATATGATTGAAGAATGCGGAGAGGGCGGAGCTGACGTAATGTATTCTTCTGTTGGCTGGTCCGGACGTATTGCAACTATAGAGCCTTCAGATGATTTCAAAGCAGATTCCATTGAAGAATATGTAAAGCTCGGTTCTCGTGTGGTTACTCCCCTGCCGGAAACTATTGCTGAAGATTCACTGATGGGTATATTCGGATGTTCAGGAGATGTGGCAAATGTTCCACCCAAGGCTGCAACAATTGGTCCCAGGGATGTGGCAAATGCTAGATACCATGTAGAAGTCCAGCATCGTGGACCTGCTGCAATGGAAACTTCCTGGCAGCGTTTGATATCTCGTATAATGCTTTACGGACCGGTTACAATGGAGGTACCTGCTTCTATTCTTCGCCTTTATAAAGGTGTTTGCTATGTAAGCGAAGGAATTGCTAAACCGATAGTATTACCACCGGATAAAAATCCACTTGAATAATAGTAATACGATGATTTAAATAAAAATAATTAGAAAGGGTTGAATAGGATGAATCGGTTAGATACTATGAGTAACAGAGTTTTTGATTTTACACCTCAATCGTGGATACCAATACGCGATAAAAAGGTTTTAGAATATTGTAGGAATATTAAACGTGAGGATATGGAAACACACCCCCATCCGAATCCGGAATATAAGGTGCGTGTGGTACCCAATCCCAGTTCTGCGATTACTGCTGAGCTTTTCAACTGGGTTGTTCGTTCTCATGAAGAAGATAAGAAAACAGTAATTATTTTCCCGAATTCCTGGAGGAATATTTACACTGCTGTAGCTCAGATGTGCAATGAATTTAACATAAGCGCCCGTAATATACATGCTTTCTGTATGGATGAATGGGCAGACCAGGACGGAAACGTAGCACCTATCAGTTATGGTCCGTCATTAGGCGGAGCATTCCTTAGAGAGTTCTATATGAGCTTCCGCGAAGACCTGCGTCCTCCCTTGGAGCAAATGCATGTTTTCACAAATGAGAACTATAAATATTATTCAGATATGATCGAGGAAGTAGGAGAGGGAGGAGCCGATTTGATAGTATCCGCTACAGGATGGATAGGACATACAGCATTCATTGATCCTTACTGTAAAGCATTCCAGGCCGAAACCCTCGAAGAATTCCTGACACTGGGCGCAAGATGGGTTGACAATCACAGATTAACTGTTATTCAGAACTCATTGGGTGGATGCTTTGGAGCTACAGGCGATTTGGCTATTACACCCGCATATTCTGTATCCATTGGCCCACGTGACGTCATAAATGCAAGAGAATCCTTGGAGCGCCACGATCTTGGATTTATTGGCGGATACAGCTCTTGGGAACGCATGATTTCACGCCTGCAGATTTATGGACCTGTAACAAAAGACCTGCCTGCTTCAATTTATCAGCTTAAGAAAGGTACTATCTATGTAAGCGAAGATATGGCACGTCCAATTGAGCCAATGGAACTTGTTGATTTTTAGTTGGCAGGTTAAAGCAGTTAAAAACTAACAGCTTTAAATAAAGGCCCCTTGAAATCAAGGGGCCTTAAACATATTATTTATAACCAATTCCATAATTGTTATAATCAAGGCAATGGGCGTTCTCCTTAACTACGATGTTAATGTTGGTAAAAATATTATTATCTTCAGGTAATATACCTTGAACCAAGTATTCATACAACAATTTTACAGGGTAATAGCCCTGACACACTTTTTCTTCACAAATTAGAGCAGTAACATACCCTTCCTGGAGCATGTTCCTGGAAAGCGGGGAGCTTTCATGGCCTACAAGAGTAATACCTTTGATATTTTTTTCTTTTAAGATTGTACCAAATATGCCGGCACTAATACTGTCAATCACGTAAATGCCATTTAAATTTGGATGTTTACTGAGTATATCAAGAAGAAATTCTTTTTCATTGCCCGGTTGACAAGTATACACACCATAGATATTAATATCAGGGTGATTAGTGTGCATATAATCATAAAAGCCTTGTTTTCTTTCTATTTGCTGAGTAGGAAGATTTTTTTGTGACAGCACGCAGATATTTCCTTTTAATCCAATAAACTTCGCGAGCACTTCTCCGGCTATTCTTCCGGTTGCATTGTTATTTGGTCCATAATAGAATAACCTACTTTCATATTTTGCACCATCATTAAAAATAACGATGGGTATATTTTTACTATTGGCGTATTTTAATATTTCCTCAAATTTGTTAATTGATATAGGCGCGATAACAAGTCCATCATATTTTTTTTGCTTCATCATATTTATTATATCAATATGGACGGTATCTGGGTTCTGATCGGGCAGAACAAAATAGGTTTCAGTTTCGAGACCAAATTCAGAGAGTTCATTTCTTGCTGAAGAAAGACCTAAATTGACATCTTTCCAGTAATAATGGGGTTCATGAGGCATTACTACAAGGATGTTAAATTTGTTCCAGAGAGCGAACTTTCTGGCTACTGTATTTGGTTTATAGTCCATTTTCTTTGCTAGGGCGAGAATTTTTTCCTTTGTTTCTTTTTTAATACGCCCCTTATTATTAAGAGCACGATATACTGTACCGATAGAGACTCCGGCCTCTTTAGCGATGTCCTTTATAGTAATCCTGTACATTATATAAAACTCCTTATTTAAACTGAAAACTATTTAAGTGCAATGCACTAAATATAATTTGAAGTTCAGAAAACTCAGATCCTACGCAGATCTATATTTTTTAGTATATACATTCATTGATTGCAGTGTCAAATGGAAAGAAATATAATTATATGAAAAAGCTTCAATAATAACTTTTTAATTACTTGAATTATCAAAATATTATGATAATATAAGAATAAAAGTAATAATTGTTTTTTTTTAATTTTTTTACATAAAGTTACCCATAATATATATGTATATTTAGTCATAATGAAACAAAAGAAAAATAAAGTTGCGGCAAAGGAGTGGGTTAATTGGCTCTTGGACTAGATATCGGAATTGACCTGGGAACTGCATCGGTGCTTGTATATATTAAAGGTAAAGGGATTGTTTTAAGAGAACCATCAGTTGTAGCAATAGATAAGAATACCAACAAACTCCTGGCTGTTGGTGAGGAAGCCAGGAGAATGCTTGGGAGGACACCTGGTAATATTGTTGCTATCCGTCCATTGAAGGATGGTGTTATATCCGATTACGATATAACCGAAAGGATGCTGAAATATTTTATAAATAAAGTTTGTGGTCAGAAAATTTTCAGACTTTTCAGACCTCGTATTATGGTATGTGTTCCAAGTGGTGTTACAGAGGTTGAAAGACGGGCGGTCATAGATGCTGCCATGCAGGCAGGAGCCAGAAAGACCTATCTCATAGAAGAACCTATTGCTGCAGCCATAGGTGCCGGTATAGACATTTCAAAAGCTTGCGGAAGTATGGTCATAGATGTGGGAGGCGGTACTACCAATATTGCTGTAATTTCTTTAGGAGGAACAGTTGTCAGTTCTTCCATTAAGATTGCAGGAGATAAGTTTGATGAGGCTATTATTCGTTATTTGCGTAAAAAGCACAATATTATGATTGGTGAGCGTACTGCTGAAGAACTGAAAATTAATATAGGTACTGTATATCCAAGAGTACAGAAGGTATCCATGGATGTCAGAGGAAGGAACCTGATTTCAGGACTTCCAAAAACTATAACTGTAGAATCTGATGAAATTATGGAAGCACTTGAAGAACCTGTTTCAAGTATAATTGAGGCTGTACATGCAGTTCTTGAAAAAACTCCACCGGAGCTTGCAGCAGATATTAGCGACAGAGGTATAGTTATGACAGGAGGAGGAAGCCTGCTGTATGGATTAGACAAGCTGATCCAGGAAAAGACCGGTATCAAGACTATTATAGCTGATGATGCAATTTCATGTGTAGCTCTTGGGACAGGAGAAACTCTCAATAATTTGGATGTAATCGAGCAAAGTTATATTCAGGAAAATAGGAGTAAAAAAGTATCAGCGAGAGATTAAAAGAGACAAAAATATTGAACAATAATTTTGTTCTTAAAGGATTGTTTGTGCTATATTAATGGGTTTAACCGGATATAGCAAAATAATTCCTTTTTTATTTGCCTAAGTATATAGCCATTATCAAAAAACAAGGAACTTTTTCCTATAGAAATAGTCTTCCTATAAAAAATAGTTTTTCCTAAAAAAATAGTGGTGTTAATTAAATTTTATATTAGCCGATATATACACTGAGTAAAAAAATACTATTCCCATAAGGCAGGTTTATATATGATAAGAGGCTTATATACCTCCGGTTGGAGCATGTTGGCAAATAATAAAAAAATGGATGTTATTACAAATAACCTTTCAAATGTCAATACCTACGGGTATAAAAGAGATGTTACAGTTTTTCAGAGCTTCCCTGAGGCTTTGACTATGCGCATGAATGAAAAGGATTTAATCGGCAGGAAGACTTCAAATATAGGCACCATGGAACTTGGAAGTGATATAGGTGAAATTCATACATATTACAGTCAGGGAAGTCTTCTTAAAACTGATGATAAATATAATTTTGCCATTAAAGATTCAGATCTTTCTTTTTTCACTATTGGAGTTCCAGATCAGGACGGAACAATAAATGAATACTACACAAGAGATGGATCCTTCACAATAAATTCAAACAATGAACTTACCACATCAGAGGGCTTTTTGGTTCTGGGAGAAGGAGGACCAATAGTACTGGAAGATGGAGATTTTTTCATTGAAAGGGATGGAACTATCATTCAGTATGGTGAAGTAGTAGACAAGCTCTTAATCAGGACTTTTGCCGATAACAGCGGGCTGAGAAAGGTAGGCTCAAACTTGTTGCAGAGCGTCAACAACAATTATGAAGGAGTACCTTTTGAGGGGACTATTGTACAAGGATATGTGGAACAGTCTAATGTGAATATAATAAAAGAAATGGTAGAAATGATTAATGTAATGAGAGCATATGAATCAAATCAAAAAATGATTCAAGTTCAGGACAGCACTCTTGAGAAGGCTGTAAACGAAGTTGGGGCAGTAAGATAGGAGGAGTAATGGTATGATGAGATCTTTATGGACTGCTGGGTCCGGGATGCTTGCACAACAGTTAAATGTAGATGTGATAGCAAATAATCTGGCAAATGTTAATACAACATCTTTTAAAAAGGACAGAGTAGAATTCAAGGATCTTATGTACGAGACTATTGAAAGGGCAAATATCCTTGAGAACGAAGGACGTCCGGTTAACCTGCAAGTGGGACATGGAACAGTTCCTGTTTCTACAGTTAAAAGTTTTACTATGGGCAGTTTGGAGTCAACAGATAATCCTCTTGATTTAGCTATAAATGGAGAAGCGTTCTTTATGGTATTAAATCCCGCAGGTAATGTAATTTATACCAGAGATGGAAGCTTTAAAGTATCTATGTCTGAATACGGAAGGATACTTACAACATCAGAAGGATACCCAGTACTGGATGATACATGGAATGAGATAATAATAGATGTGGATATAGATAAATTAGTTATTTCTGAGGATGGGGAATTAAGTTATATAGACGAATCAGGAGTTACTGTCCCCCTGGGGCAGCGTATTGGTCTGGTTAAATTTGCTAATGTTAAGGGTCTTGAAAGTATAGGAAGAAACTATTATGCTGAAACTGATGCTTCTGGTGAACCTATACCTGATTGGGAACAGGGGGAAAGGAGTATTATAATGCAGCGTTATCTGGAAACTTCAAATGTTCAGATTGTTGAAGAAATGGTCAAATTAATCGTTGCACAGAGAGCTTATGAAATTAGTTCGAAAGCGGTCCAGTCTTCCGATGAAATGATGGGAATAGCAAATAATTTGAAAAGATAGTGATAGTTAGTATATTTAGTTAATTATATTTAATAAAATTTTAATATATAATACTAATGAAAACCAGAAAAGGAGCCAATGGAATAACTATGAATATAAGTAGGATTATTGATATGGGAACCTCTGAGGTTATTAATAACAGGATTAATACCTACGAACAAAATGATTTCGAGAAGATATTCCAAAAAGCTATAGAAAAAAACGATGATAAGGCTTTGAGAAAATCTTGCATGGAGATGGAAAAGATATTTCTTGCTATGTTATTCAAGCAGATGAAAGCTACCGTTCCAAAATCCCGATTAGTTCCTGAAAATCAGGGAGAAGATATTTTGAATTCTTTCATTGATGAAGCATTTATAGAGGAAGCTTCAAAAAGCAATAGTTTTGGATTGGCGAAAATGTTGTATAATCAGTTAAAGTAGAGAAAAGTCAAAGGGGTTTGAAGTGGGAACCTGGGGCAAAACACATTTTATAAAAAATGGAATTATAGTAACTCTTCTAGTATTTTTGTTGTCTGTTGTAATCATTTCTTTTTATAAAAATGGCATTAATCAGAATGAACCTGCAACTGAAAAAGAGAATAATAGTACTGAAACAACTGAGATTCATGAAACTGAAGAGAAGATAAATCCTATTAAATATAGACGTATCAGTGAAAAAATAGAGGGAGTAAAGCAGGAAATAAATATTCTTGAAATAGATCTTAAACATGGGCTTGTAGAAATATTTCCGGTACTTTCCCATGATCTTATCTTTGGATTTGAAAAGCTTTCATCCATGGCTTTGAGACATAAAGCTTATGCGGCAGTCAACGGCGGTTTTTTTTATGAATATGGAGAACCTGCAGGAATGGTTATAATACATGGTGAACTCATAACTAATTCGACAGGTAAATATCCGGTATTTATGACAGACGGAAAAAAAGCTGAACTGAAGGAACTGGCATCAAGAGTGTGGATAGAGATAAACGGAAGAAAGTTGTATATAGACGGCATTAATGTGGAAGGTGGCCCCGGAGATATTGTTATTTATACTCCATATTTTGGTCTCACTAACAGAGCAGAAGAAAAGAATAAAACTGCCATAGTCGAGAATGGAGTAGTCAAAGAAGTTGTAAGTACGGCATCAGAGACCTCAATACCAAAGAATGGCTTTCTTATAACCATGTTTGATGATTTAAAAGATTATGTAAAGGATCACATTGATATAAAAATAGATATAGGGGAAAATATCACATTTGGGATAGACCCTGACCTGGTGGAAAATGTACAGGCATATGAATGTGGCAGCTGGATTGTAAAAGATGGCAATATAGTGATCGGAAAGACAGATGAATGGATTGGGGTATTAACAAATCGTGATCCGAGAACAGTTCTCGGATTGAAAGATAGCCACACTGTTGTACTTTTAACAGTTGACGGGAGGCAACCAGGATACAGTGCCGGGTTTACGGCAGAAGAATTAGGCAGGTTTTTGTTATCACAAGGTATTAAAGACGCAGCTATGCTAGATGGAGGTGCTTCCACCGAGATGATAATTGAAGGCAATATTATAAATAAGCCATCTTTCAAAGGCGAAGAACGGCCCTTATGTGGAGGCATAGTGGTAAGATATTTAGATTAACAAGTGGTTACATAATCTAAATATATTTCCTTGCATCTATTTATAATATTATTAGCTAATACTTTTTTATCTTCTGTAGGAATTGATTCTAGATTTTCACTAAGAAAAGCTATTTTAGCTTTAGAAAGTGAACAAAAAGTGTTGTAAGTAATTGTTTCTGTATCATACTGCATAATTATCAGTTGCAGAAATTTTATGATACAATCTAAGAGTAAATAATTTATCACTAATAAAGTCACCTCTTCAATTATCCTCTAAAGCGTTGTAAAAACAGACGTCAATATGGATATGCAGCTTCAGCGATAATATTTCGGTTATTTAAATATATCACTGCAGAAAGCCTGTGTCAAGAATAATGGAAATAAAAGAAATATAGTGTTGTTAATACAATTATTATTATAATTATTTTTTTGTATTAATATAATAATTTGTCATATCAATGACGAAAATTATAGTAAAAAAATAAAAATATTGACAAATAATGTATATTATTATAAAATCTTACACAAGAATAATATAATATATGGTTATAATTTCATAATAAGTATTGTTCATGGAGTAAAGAAATAAAAAACATTATGGGAAATATAGCATTTGTATTTTGGGAGGTACGATGAAACGGCTGACTCTTATTATTGTAGACGAGGAAAAAGAGTACGTAGATGCACTTTCTGATTTTATTTTGGAGAATTTTCCAGGAAAATTTTCTATATATTCTTTCACTAATAAAACAATCTTTACAAAATATATGGTTGAAGAATATTCCCCCTATGATATTTTATTAATCAATCCAAGTCTGTATGATGAATCATTACCTGAGGGGAAACAGGGTATTGTTATATTCCTGGCCGAGACTATTGGTGATAATTGCAGGGATGGTAATAAAACAGCCATATATAAATATCAAAGTGGAAGGGCAATTGTACAGGAAATAGTCAGGATATATTCAGAAAGAAGGAATACAGGAAAATATATAACTGGAAATGTCAAAGAAACAAAAGTGATTGCTGTTTACTCTCCTGCCGGAGGCACAGGAAAAACTACTTTAGCTTTGAGTATAGGAATCTGTTGTGCCAAGAAGTCATTGAGAACTCTTTATATTAACCTGGAGGATATATATTCTGCAGGACAATTTTTTGACACATATGAAAAACCTGGGTTATCAAACATTATATATTATTCAAAATTAATGAATAAAGATATATTGTCGAAAATTGAAGAAATCAAATGTATAGATCCAAATTATAGTTTATGTTATATAGGGCCTCCTGATAGTGTTCTGGACCTGGATGAACTTGAGCCTGAAGATTTACAGTATATTTTGAAGGAATTAAAGCAATCTGGAATCTATGACCTGATTATTGTAGATATGTCCGGAGGCTCAAATAAAAAGAATTTCACTATATTTGATGCAAGTGACGAAATAATTTTTGTATTATCCCAGGAGCAGTATTGCCATGAGAAGACTCATATGATTATGAAGGAACTTGAACGATATTGCCAAAAGGCCGGAACAGACTATTTATACAAGATTGTTCCCGTAGTAAATAAATATAAAGTATCTATATGCGCAGAAACTGTCAAGGAAGGAACTTTAGATAGTCCTGAAAAATATAATGAAGATTTGTTTATGGGTAAGATAGAATACAAAATTCCTTATGTAAGGAGAGTTCCTTTTATTCAGAGTATTCCAGAAATCAATCTGTCAGGAAAGAAAGATGAAAACTGTGAGAATTTCATTGAGGGAATAATGCAACTGGTTAATAGATATGTTTAATTCCCAGGAGAAGCGAGTTTGCTGAGGTGGTATTGGAGATATGAAGAAAGAAGAAATTCCGAAAATATTAGCTGAAATCAGGCAGGCAGTTGGAGAAAGTATAGACTTAAGTAATGATACTGTTGATGAAGAAATCAAAAAGATTATTACTGAGATTGTATTCAGGAAGACCGAAAAACATTACATACCAATATCTGAAAAAATTAGCCTGGTGAATAATGTTTTTAATTCTTTGAGACGCCTCGATATTCTCCAGCCATTAATTGAAGATAATAGCATAACAGAGATCATGATAAATGGAACCAATAACATTTTTATTGAAAAGGAGGGTAAAATAGTTGAAACTGAATTGAGGTTTGAAAGCAAGGAAAGGCTGGAAGATGTTATACAATCTGTTGTTTCAAAAAGCAATAGAATTGTAAATGAATATTCTCCCATAGTAGATGTAAGACTGAAAGATGGGTCGAGAGTGAACGTTGTGCTTCAGCCGGTAGCAATTAACGGGCCTATTATGACTATCAGGAAATTTCCTGAAAAACCAATGACTATGGATGATTTAATAAGATTAGGCTGTTTAACGGAAGAAGCTGCAGAGGTTCTTGAAGCCATGGTAAAGGCTAAGTATAATATTTTCATTTGCGGTGGTACAAGTTCGGGAAAGACAACATTCTTAAATGCCCTTTCAGATTTCATACCTAAAGATGAAAGAATTATTACTATTGAGGACTCAGCTGAACTTCAGATAACCGGGGTAAAAAATCTGGTCAGATTGGAAACCAGAAATGCTAATACGGAAGATAAAGGCAGGATTACAATGAGGGATTTGATAAGAACATCCTTAAGAATGCGGCCGGAAAGAATAATTGTAGGGGAAGTAAGAGGAGCAGAAGCACTGGATATGCTTCAGGCTATGAATACCGGACATGACGGGTCATTGTCCACAGGCCATGGGAACTCTCCCCAGGATATGCTGAGCAGGCTTGAAACAATGGTGTTATATGCAGCGCCCTTACCACTTGAAGCAATAAGGCAGCAGATAGCATCCTCCATAGATATTATTATTCATTTATCCAGATTAAGAGACCGTTCAAGAAGAGTTATGGAAATTACCGAAATAAAAGGGTATAAAAACCGACAGATATTTTTAAATCCTCTGTTTATATTTGAAGAAGAAAATGAGGACGGAGAAGGTAGCACGGGAGAAAAAGTTATTGGAAAATTAAAAAGAACAAGCAACCCTTTGTTGAACGAAACCAAATTTAAACTGGCGGGAATATCCTGTAAAGTATAAGAAAGAATGGGATAATTCTTCCATGGCGTAATATAGGTCTCTTTAGAAAAATTAAGTATTAAGAAAGGAACAGATATCTGGAATGATTGATTATAATCAGTATATCATGTCCGTAAGAGAAAAAATCTTTTATGTAATTACTGCAGCTATTGTTATATTTGTAATTGGATTAATATTTTACAGAAACTGTTTAATAGCCTTGTTACTATGTCCATTAGCATTGTTTTATCCGGAAATAAAAAGAAAAGAAATAATAAAAAGAAGAAAGGCAGAATTAAGTATTCAATTTAAAGATATGTTATATTCTCTTTCTTCATCACTTTCAGCGGGTAAATCTGTAGAACTGGCCATAAAGGATATAGTAAATGATCTTGAAATCATATATCCTGAGGCTGATGCCTATATTAATCAGGAAATAAAATGGATGATAAGAAACTTGGAGATGAACCAGCCAATAGAGCTTCTTTTTCATGATTTTGCCCAAAGGAGCGGAATAGATGATATTTATAATTTTTCTGAAGTTTTTTCTGTCGCTAATCGTGCCGGAGGAAATCTAATAGAAGTAATAAAAAATACCTCAAGTATAATCAATGACAAAATAGAAATACAGCAGGAAATTGACATCATGCTGGCAGAAAAGAAGTTTGAACAAAGAATTCTTAACATTATTCCCATACTGATTATCCTCTTGCTTTCCATATATGCTGAAGACTATATAAAACCTGTATTTTATACATTACCTGGCAGAATAGTAATGACCATATGCCTTCTGTTGTTTATTGCGGCTTTTTTAATTTCAAAAAAAATTTCAGATATAAGGGTGTAGGAAAGCAATGAAATTTATCCTGGCAATTTATACATTAAGCATTTTTTTATTATACTTTTTTTCAAGAAAAAAATATTCCCGGCATATTGCAGTTCTTGACTCTAAACAATATCCACTAAAAGATTTTCTTGTGATCGGTTTGCATATTATTGATCTGGTAAAGTATAAATTTAATAAATCTTATGACAGGATACTTTACAGTAAGTTTACCGAGCTTTCCGGATTAAAGGATGCCAGATATTATGTTAAAATTCACCTGGCAAATAAAATTATCCTCTTATTGTTTTGTATAGAGTTTATACTTTTTGTCGGAAGTTTTGCATCCCTTGATAAAGGATTCTGGATTTTTGCATGTTCTTTGATATTAAGCGTATTATACTTTACGGATTATGAGCTGAACCGCCGTATAAATGAGAGGCGTACAGCCATACAGATTGATTTTCCTGATTTCCTTAACAGATTAATATTGCTGATAAATGCCGGCATGACAATATCGAGAGCGTGGGAGAAAGTGGTAACTGAAAATAATAAACCAGGTCCTCTAAAAGATGAATTAAGGAGAGTATTGGCAGAGATAAGAAGTGGCAAGCCTGAGATCAGGGCTTATATTGATTTTGCAAAACGATGCAAGACCCCGGAAATAACGAGGTTTGTGTCAGTAATGATTCAGAATATTAAAAAAGGCAATTCTGAGCTGGTTTCTATTTTAAGGGTTCAGTCTAATGACTGCTGGCAAATGAGAAAAAATACAGCAAAAAAATTAGGGGAGGAAGCATCCACAAAAATGATATTTCCATTAATGCTTATGTTTGCCGCCATATTAGCCATTGTGACGACGCCTGCTATTTTATCTTTAGGCCAGATGATTTGATAATGATGTTACTTGGCAGAATTGCTTTTTTTATTATATTTAATTTTATTAGTAATTTAAGGGAGGAGAAAAATGTTTACACTTCTGAAAAATTTCCTTAAGGAGGAAGATGGTTTGGGCACGGTGGAAATTGTAGTAATTATTGCAGTATTGGTAGGTATTGCTCTTATTTTCCGGGACGCAATAATTAAATTTGCCACGGGAATTATGGAAGGGGTATTTGGTAATGAGACAATTTTTGATGATATAAACAGTGGTAATATAAGAAACCAAAACCCTATAAACTGATCAATTGGTTAAATATTCACGAGGGAGGTGGCTGCACTTTATGGAGTTCCTAAAGGATGTGTACCATGTATTTTATGAATACGGTGTATCCTCAAGCTACCTAATACTAGAATCAAGCCAAGCAACCAAAGTTAAGAATTATCAGGTTGAAATGATAGCAAGAAACAAGGTGGAAAACATTCTGCCTTTAGATATCAGATTTAATAATGAAAGTACCAGCTTGTACTACAACATTACTTCACAGCTTCAGTTATCCCAGCTTTTGAAAAGAAGAAAGATAAGCATGGATGAACTTATAAAAATACTATGGAGTATTGGAAAGACGCTGATAGGTTCTAAAGAATTTCTTCTTAATGAGAATAATTTTGTTCTAAATGAAGACTACATATTTATTAATCCTGCAAATTTGCAGGTTTCACTTGTATACCTGCCTGTTGACATGGAAGGAGATATTTTGCAGGAGTACAAAGATTTTATATTAAGAATGATACTAGATATTGCGGACATAGATGAAGGTGCCTGCGACAATTATCTTCATAAAATCCTCATGTCTGTCAAATCTGAAACCTTTAATATAAAAAATTTTACCAATATGCTGGAGCATATGACAGCTATGAAAAGTGGCCCCTGTACAGAAAATGAAAGTATAACAGAACCAGATCAGTATATTTACGTACAGGAGGATGACAGAGGATTTGGAAATGGTAGTGGTAATGAAGGTAGCAAGGGTAAGAATGATAATAGCAAAAATGACAAGGATAAGAATTGCGAGGATAAAAGAAGAAATACCAAACTTATAGTTTTTATGGCCATAATTGCAATACAGGTCGCTGCAATAGTGATAGTTTTTATTAATAAATATGTTGTCTTGCCCAGTGAAAATAACTCATGGAATACATACTTTGGAGTTGCATTAGTTATTGGTGCGGTGAATTTTGTATTGTTAAGGAGAATATGGGTTTCAGGTTCTGAAAAGCAAGTAAATATACCTTCTCCAAAAGCAGAACCTGATAAAAACAGTTTTAAGGAGGAAAAATATTGGAATGAAATTGAAAATATGGATATGAAAATAGATTTAGAAAAACAAAGAGGTTTAGATATGGAAAAAGTAAAATTAAACCATAATGATACAGTATTGTTATCTTCCAATGAAAATCATCCCTTTTTAAAAGGAGCAAATAAGGACAATAATGAGTTGATATTTATTTCAAAAGGAGATTTTCTTATCGGAAGATTAAAGGGATATGTAGACCATGTTATAAGTAATGAGGCCATAGGAAAAATTCATGCTCAGATTATATGTCTGGAAAATCAGTATTACATAAAAGACCTTAATTCTGTGAATGGCACTTATATAAATAATGTAAGGATTGAAAGCAATAAGGAATATAAGATTTTTAACGGAGACAGAATTACTTTGGCAAATGAGGATTACATATTTATTAATCCTACACTTTTTGAAGCAGGCTAGAAAAAGCAGACATCCAATAACTGTAAAATTATACTGGTACTGCTACCAGGGTTTTGGATTTTAATATCATTATTATTAAAAAAATTAATCAGGATATAAATAAATTTAATAACCTGATTAATTTTTTTAATAAATTCCTGCTGAATAATATTGACAGCTGAGGAGAATAATAATATTATAAATATAGTAATTAATATTATTAATGTAAAAATTATGATTATTAACATTCTGGCAATAATTAATTAAATTTTTTAAGAGGTGATTTCATGTATTTAGAAGTTCCCGGAAAATGCCCCATATGTAATGCGAACATTGATATTACCAGAATAACCTGCAGGGATTGCAGAACAACTATTGAAGGGCGATTCCAACTATGCAAGTTTTGTAAACTTACCCCTGAACAAAAGAATTTCATAGATGTTTTTATCAAATGCGGAGGAAATATTAAAGAAGTGGAAAGGGAATTAGGAGTATCCTATCCTACAGTAAAAAACAGACTGGAAAATGTTGCTGCAGCGCTTGGACATAAAGCTTCAGAGGTTATGCCTGATGACGAAACCAACAGAAAAGAAATTCTTGAGAAAATCAGTAATAAAGAGATCAGCGTAGAAGAAGCTATTGAATTATTAAGGGGTCAATAATATCTTTATGAGTTTAAGGAGGGAGAATACTTATGTCATTGAATGAAGAAAGAATGTTTGTACTTAAGATGCTTGAAGAAGGGAAAATTAACAGCGAGGAAGCAGCGAGGCTTATCCAGGCTTTAGAAGCTGGCTCTCAGAAATCATCTTATCAGGAAAACTCCAGGCAATCAAAACAACCAAACTTTTATGATGAAATCTCAAAATTGGGCGATAAAATAAACCAGTGGAAAAAAGATTTTAAGAAAATGTATAACGAAAAGGAATTTGACAAAGTAATGGAGGAATTTGGAAACAAGGTAGAAAAGATAGGGAAAACAGTTGCTTCAACTACGTTTAATGCAGTTGAAAGAATGATTGAATTTGTTGGCAGTTTCGTTGACACAAACACTTTCAACATTTTTGGGAGTTATAAAGTAGTTGAAAGGCAATTTGAAGTACCTGCTGAAGAAGGAATGGATATTAATATAACCGGTATAAATGGCAATATACATCTTAAAAAGCATCAGGATGATAAAATTTCAATAAGATCGAAAGTAAGAAGTCCGCAAAATGATGCAGATGAAATATTAGTCTTCAGCACAGAAAATGATTCAGTAAATCTATCCCTGAGTAAAGATTCGGGTATTAGTGTTTCCCATGAGATATTTGTACCAGCCATCAGATTTAAAAAGATTACTTTAAACACCAGAAACGGGAAGATTTATGTTGAAGATTCACTGTCTGATTATCTGAATGTTAATACTAAAAACGGTCCCATTGATCTGGCAGGTGTGACTTGCAATGAATTATCTGCAAGCACTAAGAATGGTAAAGTTCAAATTGGGTATGTGATAGCAAAAAATATTGACATTAATACCAGTAATTCAATTATTGATATTAAAAATGTTAAAGCTGCCATACTTAAAGCCCTTACAACCAATGGCAAAATCTTTATAGAAAATGCTCAAAATTATCAGGATACGCCTCAGTTAGACATGAATTTGAAAACTACTAACGGAGGCATAAAGGTTAATATGAACGACATGGACAACAAGGGGTACAAAGTTAAAGCTCAAACCGGTTTAGGTTCCGTTAGCCTGTTGATACCTGAAATGACATACAATACTGTGACTAAAAGGGGAACAGACGGAACATTTATTGAAGCTGAGAGCAAAAACTATGAACAATATGCTGAAAGGGTATACGTGAATGCTGAAACCATGAATGGGGACATTGAAGTTGTAAAATAGCAACCTAAGCACGGGGACAGTTCTTTTGGAAGCACGGGGACGGTTCTTTTGCTTCCGCTTTTTTGGAAGCAAAAGAACCGTCCCCGTGCTCCCCCCGTGCTTCTTCATTCATCATTAAAACTTCCGCCTGCAAGCTTTTCTGCCTGATCTGACGTAATTAATGCATTGATGATTTCATCAAGATCTCCGTCAAGAATGGAGTCTATTTTGTATAAAGTTAAACCAATTCTGTGGTCTGTAACTCTTCCCTGAGGGAAGTTATAAGTTCTTATTCTTTCGCTTCTGTCACCGGTACCAATCTGGCTTTTTCTCTCCTGGGCAATTTCAGAATGCTTAGCTTGCTGTGCCATTTCATAAAGTTTTGATCTTAAAATTTTCATTGCTTTATCTTTGTTTTTATGCTGAGATCTTTCGTCCTGGCATTTTACCACAATACCTGTAGGTATATGTGTAATCCTGATAGCTGAGTCGGTCTTATTTACATGCTGTCCTCCGGCTCCTCCTGCGCGGAAAGTATCTATCTGGAGGTCTGCCGGATTTATTTCTACATCAACTTCTTCCACCTCGGGAAGGACAGCAACAGTAACAGTGGAAGTGTGGATTCTTCCTCCCGCTTCGGTAACCGGTATTCTTTGAACCCTGTGAACTCCGCTTTCATATTTGAGCTTGCTGTAAGCACCTTTGCCATCAATGGAAAAAACTATTTCCTTAAAGCCTCCTATTTCTGTAGGATTGGAGTCTAATACCTCTAATTTCCAGTGGCTTCGCTCTGCATACATGGAGTACATTCTGAAGAGATCCCCGGCAAACAAGGCTGCTTCATCTCCCCCAGCTCCTCCGCGGATTTCCATTATTACACTTCTCTCATCATTAGGATCTTTGGGCATAAGGAGCAACCTTAACTCGTTAGTGATTTTTTCCAACTTCTTCTTTCCTTCTTCAAGCTCCATTTCCGCCAGTTCATGAAACTCCTTATCTTCTTTGTTCTCAAGGAGTTCCCTGGCATCCTGGATATCTTTATTTACCTTTTTGTACTCTCTGTATTTGGTAACTATTTCTTCAAGCTCAGAAAATTCTTTCATTAATTTTTTATATTCATCCTGATTCTCTATTACTAAAGGATCACTTAACTTGTGACTTATTTCTTCATATCTGTTTTCTGCAGCATCAAGCTTGTCAAACATTATTACACCTCAAATTCATAAATTATAAATTAATAATATAATAAAATAATATACATGGTTATTTTGGCGATTATCGAAGATATTATAGCATAAAACATTTTTGTTATCTATAAAACTAATATTATCTCTTCTTTTTGAATACTCATAACAATAGCAATATTAACTTCTGTATCATTTAGCCAGGTGATGTCTTTTGGAACATCTTATAAGAGTTACTGTTTATGGGTTGATTTCAGGTATAATAGGCACGGGGCTTGGTGGAATAATTGCGTTCTTTATAGGTAATGCCAGCAACCGCATACTGAGCTTTATTATTGAATTTTCAGCAGGAATAATGACTTCGGTGGTATGTTTTGAACTTATTCCTGAGGCCTTTGATCTTGGAGGAGTATATCCTGTTTTTATTGGATTGGTTTCAGGTGTAGCTGCTATTATATTAATTGAAGATTTTATTAAAAAATCTGACCTTATGGCAGGAAAATATAAGAATAGCAGTTTGTTGAAGGCTGGAATGCTAATGGCTATAGGAATAGCATTACATAACCTCCCTGAAGGATTCGCAGTGGGATCGGGATTTGAAGCTTCTACAAGGCTGGGATTTACAATAACAGGTGTAATTGTTATCCATGATATCCCGGAAGGAATTGCCATGGCTGTTCCAATGAGAGCAGGAGGAGTTTCAAAATTAAAAACTTTTGTCTACACTCTTTTGTCTGGAGTACCAATGGGAATTGGGGCTTTTATAGGGGCTGCGTTAGGGAATATATCCAGCCATATGATTGCAGCCTGTCTCAGTTTTGCAGGAGGAGCTATGCTTTATATTGTTTTGGGAGAAATGATACCTGAGTCAAAAAGAATTTATTTAGGAAGACTATCTTCGGTTGGGAACATTATTGGCATAATTTGTGGTATAATAATTTCAAAATATAACAGTTGATTTGACATATACTATGTATACTGATTGCATAATATTTGTAATTTAATATATTTGCATCTGGAGAATATGTAATTGCGAAATTTATGTTTTTTGAGGCAACCAAGATGAAAACAGAAATAATAAAACTCTATGCTGACAATATTGATATGGACAAGCTAAGATATGCTGCACAGGTCATACGGGATGGAGGACTTGTAGCTTTTCCTACAGAAACTGTTTACGGTTTGGGAGCAAATGCACTAAATGAAGAAGCGGTAAGAAAAACTTTTGAAGTAAAAGGAAGGCCGCCAGACAACCCTCTTATTGCACACATAGCGTGTAAGGATGATATAAAGATAGTATCCAAGGTTGCTTTGGAAGGATATGTTAAAAAATTAACAGACGAGTTCTGGCCGGGCCCTTTAACTCTTATAATGGAGAAAACGGACAGAGTACCCTACATAACTACAGCAGGTTTGGACACAGTTGCGGTAAGAATGCCTTCCCATCCGGTTGCCATGGCTTTAATCAAAGAGTCCGGAGTACCTATAAGTGCTCCAAGCGCAAACTCTTCAGGTAAGCCTAGTCCCACAAGAGCAGAACATGTAATAAAGGATTTGTCGGGGAAAATTGATGTAATAATAGATTCTGGAGAAACAACAGTTGGTCTTGAATCTACGGTGCTGGACATAACCACCTGGCCGCCTGTGATACTTCGGCCTGGTGGAATAACACCTTCACAGCTTTCAAGGGTATTGGGAACAGTAGAGATAGATCCAGCGATAACGGCAAAGGGAAGCGGGAATACTAATTATACTCCCAAATCTCCCGGTTTAAAATATAAGCATTATTCTCCTGAAGCAGAAGTAATCGTTATTGAAGGAAGACCTTCAGCTGTAGCTGGGGAAATTATCAGGATGGCAAAGCATTATATTGAAAAAGGTTTAAAAGTTGGAATTATGGCCACTGAACAGACTAAAAATTTCTATTATGACGACGACATAATTTGCCAAAATACTGAAATTATTTTACTTGGAGACAGGGAAAAACCCGAAACTATAGCTGCAAATTTATTCCGGGCTTTAAGGGAGTTTGATAACCGCAGGGTAAAAGTAGTACTTGCAGAAGCTGTTGAAAGCACAGGAATAGGACTTGCAATAATGAATAGATTAAATAAGGCAGCAGGTTATAATATTATTAATGTAGGGTGGTAAGAATGAAAAAAATATTGTTTGTCTGTACAGGTAATACTTGCAGAAGTCCTATGGCTCAGGAATTTTTTAATGATATTGTACAAAAGAGTCATGATCTTGAAAATAGTTTTTCTGCAATATCAGCAGGAATAGCTGCTTTTGAGGGTGCACCTGCAAGCACTAATGCCATAAAAGTTTTACAGGAAGAATGGGATATTGATCTGAGCAAACATGGTGCCACATTAATAAACCGTGACATTATATCAGACGCATATTTAGTACTTACAATGTCCAGTGAACATAAAGATTATTTACTCTATAAATATCCGGAATTCGAAAATAAAATATTTACCTTGAAAGAATTTGTCTATGATAATATAATAAATAAGAATAAATTTGAATATGATTACAACCTGAATATTAGTGATCCCTTTGGCAAGTCTATTGATGAGTATAAAAAATGTGCGGTAGAAATAAAAGAAGCTGTTGAAAAGCTGATTTCTATCCTAAAAACTAGTAGTTTTAGCTGACAGGTTAATCCAAATAATAATCAAAATCAGCAAATTTTTTTGACATTATTCTACTGTTACTATAGAATATTTTTGGAGGAGAAGACTATGATAGCTATTGGCAGTGACCATGCAGGTTACAGGTTAAAAACAGAGATTATAAAGTATTTAAAAGAGAATAATTACGAAGTTAAAGATTTTGGAACCAATGATGATTGTTGTTCGGTGGACTATCCCGATTTTGGAGAGATGGTTGCTAAAGCTGTAAGCAGCGGAGAGTGTGAAAAGGGAATAATTATATGTGGGACAGGTATAGGCATATCAATTACTGCTAACAAGGTTCCCGGTATCAGAGCTGCTCTCTGCACTGATACATATATGGCAAAAATGAGCCGTGAACACAATGATGCAAATATCCTTGCTTTAGGAGAAAGGGTTATTGGTGTTGGCGTTGCCTTGGATATTGTCGAAGCCTGGCTAAAGACAGAGTTTCAAGGTGGAAGACATCAAAGAAGAATTGATAAGATGACGGCTATTGATAGAAAATATTCCAGAACAGGAGAATAAAATTATGAAGAATGTTTTCGTATTTGATCATCCTTTAATACAACATAAAGTATCTTTGCTCAGAGATAAAAATACAAATACAAAAGAGTTCAGAGAACTGGTTGCTGAAGTATCTATGCTTATGGGCTATGAAGTAACACGTGATTTACCTTTAAAAGAGATAGAGGTTGAAACACCTGTTGGTATTGCTAAAACAAAAGTAATATCAGGGAAAAAACTGGGCCTGGTGCCTGTATTAAGAGCCGGCCTGGGTATGGTAAGCGGCATGCTTGACTTGGTTCCAATGGCAAAGGTTGGACATATAGGACTTTATAGGGATCCTGAAACTCTACAACCTGTAGAGTATTATTGTAAGCTCCCCACTGATGTTGAGGAAAGAGACATAGTAGTTTTAGATCCAATGCTTGCAACAGGTGGTTCCGCTTCAGCTGCAATAAGCTTCCTGAAAAAAAGAGGAGTGAAAAACATTAAGCTCATGTGCATTATTGCTGCTAATGCGGGTATAGAAAGAATTAATAAAGATCATCCTGACGTAGCAATATATTGTGCTGCTGTTGATAAAGAGTTAAATGATCATGCTTATATAGTACCGGGACTCGGAGATGCAGGAGACAGGCTTTTTGGCACAAAATAGATTTCGGTAATTTACACTGGGGGAAAATGTATGAGGCCTTCATGGGATGAATACTTTATGGAGATTGTTGAAATAGTTAAGACACGCTCAACTTGTTTAAGACGACAGGTAGGTGCCATAATAGTAAAGGATAAACGAATTCTTGCCAGTGGATATAACGGGGCTCCGGTTGGATGTAAGCATTGTTCAGAGGTTGGTTGTATTAGAGAAAAATTACAGGTACCCTCCGGTCAAAGACATGAGCTTTGCAGGGCAACACATGCTGAACAAAATGCAATTGTTCAGGCTGCCTATTCAGGAACCAGCGTTAAGGGAGGCATAATGTACATAACTCATCAACCCTGCGTTATGTGTGCGAAAATGATAATTAATGCAGGCATAAGTAAAATTGTATTCAAGGGTGAATATCCTGATGAGTTAGCAATGAGCCTTTTACAAGAAGCTGGTGTCAGGGTAGTTAAAGTGTAGTTGTATGCAATAATGTTTAACGGGGTATAATGTATACTAAAAATGTATACTAAAAGTATACCCTTTACTTTACAAAAGAAGGTGCTTTAATTTGTATATAGAGTATTTAATTTCTATTATTCTTGCATTTATAGTATCTTTTTCAGCTACACCTGTAGCTAAAAAGATTGCTTTTAAAATAGGTGCGGTTGATTATCCCAAAGATGCCAGACGCATTCATAATAAACCAATTGCGCTTTTTGGTGGCGCTGCAATTATAACTGGTTTTTTAATAACTATTTTTTATAACTTAATAGTAGAGACTGATATTTTTATACCTGACCGCAGACTTTGGGGACTGCTGGCGGGTGTTGTTATTATAGTTATAATGGGCATTATTGATGACATAAAACATATTGGAGCAAAAACAAAATTACTGTTCCAGATTCTTGCAGCTATAACTGTTGTTTTGATATCCGATACAAAAATTTCCGTATTTACAAATCCTTTTTCAGAACAGGGCTATATAGAATTAAGTGATTATATTTCTTATCCTTTAACAATATTGTGGATAGTAGGGATAACCAATGCTATTAATCTGATTGACGGGCTTGACGGGCTGGCAGCAGGAGTATCCTCAATATCTTCGTTGTCACTGTTTTTCGTTTCTGTTCTTGGTGTATCTTTGGAACCAGGGCATAACATATCCATATTAACTGCTGCTCTTGCAGGTGCTACCCTGGGATTCTTGCCCTTTAACTTCAACCCTGCTAAAATATTCATGGGTGAGACAGGTTCAGCTTTTCTCGGATTTACTCTTGGTGTAATATCCATACAGGGTATGCTTAAATCCTATGCTACCATATCTATAGTAATACCTCTTCTGGTCCTCGGTCTTCCTATATTTGATACTGCTTTGGCAATAATAAGACGGCTGATTAACGGAAAACCGGTTATGACTGCGGACAGGGGACATCTGCATCATAAATTGATAGATATGGGGCTGAGCCAGAAACAGTCGGTAATGATTTTGTATCTTGCAAGCGCTGCTCTGGGTTTAGGTGCTATAGTACTTGCAAATAAAGGTGCTCTAAGTGCTGTAATTCTTCTTATTACCATATCGGCATTTGTGATTGGCGGAGCCCGGTATATGAGTGAAATTTCAAACGATGTTTATGAGGAAAACAATAAGGATCAAAAAGGTTCTGCCAGCAATGAAAGGTTAAGAGAAAAGCTTATTGACAAAGTTGATCAGAATAAAAACACTTCAAAGATAGTTATTAAAGATATGAAGAAGCTTGAGAATCCTTAAATGAGAATAATATACAATGTTAAAATATATTTAATGCGCTTAATATCTTAATACAATGTTAAGTCATAAATAATTTAGAAAAAATTATATTATTTTAGGAGCAGAAAATTGAAGAAGATTAAAGTTATGACAATATTCGGCACCAGGCCTGATGCTGTTAAAATGGCACCCTTGGTGAAGGAAATAGGTAAACATGACCAAATAGAATCTGTTGTATGCGTAACGGCCCAACATAGAAGCATGCTGGACCAGGTACTAAACATATTCAGGATAGATCCTCAGTTTGACTTAAATATTATGCAGGAAAGGCAATCCTTAGAGTACATAACTATCAAGGCTCTTGAGGGTTTGAGCAAAGTCCTTGAAGAAACAAAACCTGATATAGTGCTTGTTCATGGAGACACATCCACGTGTTTTGTAGCAAGTCTTGCAGCTTTTTATAAGAAGATAGAAATTGGCCACGTAGAAGCAGGGTTAAGAACTTTTGATAAATATTTTCCATTTCCTGAAGAAATGAACAGAAGGCTGGCAGGTGTATTATCAGACTTACATTTTGCTCCTACTCTTTCAAATAAGAAAAACCTTATTAATGAAGGAATAAAAGAAGACAAAATATTTATTACGGGAAATACTGTTATAGATGCTTTAAAAACTACTGTAAGAAAAGACTATATCTTTCAGAATGCTACTCTCCAAAAAATTGATTTTTCTAAATCCCGTATTTTAACTGTTACAGCCCACCGAAGAGAAAATCTTGGTGAGCCTTTGGTTAACATTTGCAAAGCACTCTATGACCTGGCGGAGAAATATGACGATGTGGAAATAGTATATGCTGTTCACTTAAATCCAGCAGTACAGGAAACCGCAAGGAGTATTCTTGGATCTCACAGAAGAGTTCATTTAATAGATCCTCTTGATCTGGAAGATATGCATAACCTGATGGACAGGTCCTACTTTATATTAACTGATTCCGGTGGTATTCAGGAAGAAGCCCCGGCTCTTGGGAAACCTGTATTGGTGCTCAGAAATGAAACTGAGAGGCCGGAGGCTGTGGAGAGAGGTACGGTAAAATTAGCAGGTACCAACCGTGAAAAGATTTTCAATATGGCCTGCCAACTGCTGGAAGATGAAAATGAATATAACAAAATGGCAAGGGCAATTAACCCATACGGTGATGGAAGAGCCTCAGAACGTATAGTTAATGCCTTGCTTTATAGATTTGGAATAATTGATAAAAGACCTGAGGATTTTGTTTCGTGAAGGTTTTTATTTAACCAGAACTTTAAACCAAAGGATAAAAGGCTTTTAATGACAAAGCAATGCTTCGTGGATTCTATGCAAAGAAGAACAGTCCCTGTGCTTTCATCATTATATCTCTCTTCTGCCTTCCAGGGCTTTGGCCAATGTAATCTCATCAGCATATTCAAGATCGCCGCCAACAGGTATGCCATGGGCGATTCTTGTAGTTTTTATTCCAAGGGGTTTGAGAAGCTTTGATATATACATTGCAGTTGCCTCACCCTCGATATTTGGGTTTGTTGCCAGAATAACCTCTTTTACATTTGGATTATCTTTAAGCCTTAAGAGCAGCTCTTTTATTTTTATATCTTCAGGACCAATTCCTGCCATAGGTGAAATTGCTCCATGCAGCACATGATATAGCCCTTTAAATTCCCTGGTGCGTTCCATAGCTACAACATCCCTTGGGTCCTCAACCACACAAATAACTGACGGATCTCTTTTTTTATTACTGCATATACTGCATATGTCAGAGTCCGTCAGGTTACAGCACACGGAACAGTATTTCGTTTTAATTTTTGCTTCCCTTATTGCATTTGATAGACTTAAAGCTCTTTCCTCCGAAAGATTCAGAATATGAAAAGCCAGCCTCTGAGCGGTCTTGTGCCCGATTCCGGGCAGCTTTTCAAATTCTTCAATGAGCTTGGCAACAGGAGATGCATAAAAATCCATATGTGATAACCGCCATTCTATAATTATCTAAAACATGCCAGGCAGGTTTCCTAATCCGCCTGTGATTTTACTCATTTCTGAGTTTGCCAGTTCATCAGCTTTTCTTAATGCTTCATTTACTGCAGCAAGGATAAGGTCCTGCAGCATTTCAACATCTTCAGGATCGACAACTTCAGGTTTTATTGCGATCTCTTTGATTTCTTTCTTACCTGTTGCAACTACTGTTACAGCACCGCCGCCTGCAGTTACTTCTACAGTTTTATTCTCCAATTCTTCCTGAAGTCTGGCCATATCTTTTTGCATTTTTTGTGCCTGTTTCATTAACTGATTAATATTTCCTCCGCCAAAACCGGAGAATCCGCCTCGTGCCATTATACTACCTCCTGATAATGAATAAATCAACAACAATATTATATGCAATGGAACAATTATATTCAAGAATGTATTACATTATGTCCTTATCCATCAATTATATTAATTTTGTCTACCGGGATCTTGAGCTTTTCTGACACTTCTTTAATTTTTTCCTGATAATGATCATCCTTATCATGTTTTTCTTTCTTTTCAAGCTTTTTTTCATAATCATCCTGGTCGAGCAGTTTTATTCTGATTTCTTTTTCCAAGCCTTTACTCAGTAAATTACTTATTGCCTGCAGGTTTTCATGAGTATTTACGGCATTTTTTAAAGAAGATTTGTCCCTTGGGAATACTATACCAATAGTACTGCCGTCTAGTTTAACTGCTTTTGTATCCAGCAGGTGAGTATATAGAAATACTTTTCCAAGGCTGAATAATTGCTTAATTATACTGTTCCACACCTCAGATAAATTTTCAGAAATATTGGAATCATGGCTAGGTTTTAAATCTTCTTTATCATTTTCCAAAGAAGCAGCTTTTTTCCCGCTACTTTTTCTGCTATTTTTTGGTGAAACGGTTTTTTCCTGTATATCTTGTGGTATATGATTCTCATGTGATTCATGAGGCAATTTTTCAGAGCGAAGTTTAATAGTTAATTCTTCAACCTTTTTTTCCAGCTCGGATATTCTTCTAAGCAAGATATTATTTCTGTCATTACTGTCCTCCGGTAAAGCATTACCTGCTTTTAAACTCTCATTTGTTTTCTTAGTCATATTATTAAAATTATTTTCTGAGTCAAAAGAATAATCAAGTCCCTGGCAAATTTTTATTAAGGAAACTTCAAGTATAATTCTGGGATTGTTAGCCCACTTTAATCTTCCTTCCAGGGAAGAGAGTTCTTGTATTATGGCAGATATCTCATTAACAGAGTAATTTTGGGACTGCCTTTTCAATTTTTCCAGGGCTTCTGGGTATGTTTCGATTATATGCTCCGGATTATCCGAAACAGAACAAATAAGCATGTTTCTGTAGTAGCTGATAAGGTCAGATACAAACCGGGCTATATTTAAACCTTCCTGAACTAATTTATCCAGGTTTGTCAACAGTTTTTCCACGTTCTTATCAATTATATAATCAACTATATCTGAAATAAATGTATCAGCGGCAATTCCTACAACTGACATAACAAGCTTATAGGTAATTTCCTTATTACCGGTTGAAATACATTGGTCCAACAGACTTATAGCATCCCTGAGAGCTCCGTCGGATAAACGGGCAATAAGTCTTGCTGCATCTTTATTGAGAACAAGATTATTAGCTTCTGCTATCAACATTAACCTTTTTATAATGCTGTCTATAGTAATTCTTCTGAAATCAAACCTCTGACAGCGGGACAATATTGTTGCGGGAAGTTTGTGAGGTTCTGTAGTTGCAAGAATAAACACAACATGTTGGGGAGGTTCTTCAAGGGTTTTTAACAGAGCATTAAAGGCACCTGTAGAAAGCATATGTACTTCATCTATAATATACACTTTATATCTTGCCCGTGAAGGCGTATATACTACTTCATCCCTGATTTCTCTAACATTGTCAACACTGTTGTTTGAAGCAGCGTCGATTTCCACAACATCCAGCAAGGTGCCGGAAAGTATGGCAGTACAAATTTCACACTGATTGCAGGGATCACCATCTTTAGGATTAAGGCAGTTAATTGCCCTTGAAAATATATGCGCCATGGTGGTTTTGCCGGTGCCTCTTGTTCCGCAGAAAAGATAAGCATGAGCAATCCTGCCGGTTTTAACGCTGTTTTTCAGGGTTTGCACCACATGCTCCTGTTCAACTACATCCTCAAAAACAAGAGGTCTCCATTTTCTATAAAGAGCAATGTAAGACATAATGATCCTCGCTTCCTAAGATCCAAAACTTTACAGCAATAACCTTTACCACTATAATCTCCAGCTGATTGCTAAGTTATGTGGTAATTCAAATTATACACTATTGAATTAGTAATTTGAATAAAATAATATGATTATTTGAACGTTCAGGCTGGATTTAATTATAATTGGCCGTGCACCCATTTTTGACTTCTAACCATAAGCGTTACCAGTACAGTTAACTCGAACCAGGCAACCTTACGGCACATAGAAATGATTGCTTACCGTTGCTTCCTTCCGGACCTGGCGGGGTTCACAAGTTTCTATTGCGTAAGACCCGGCTTTCATTGCCACTTATAAAGGGCAGACCCTACAGTTAGCAAGCCGAGAATGGGGATTCAACCCTGCTATAGCGGATTTCAGGTTCAGGGTGCCGCTACCTCCCCGTCTAGCACGACCAAAGATTGATAAACAAACTTATTAAAATTACTTAATTATTATAAACAATTATACTAATTATATCAAGGCAAATTCAATTTTTACTCATGGCAATTTTTGTAAGTATAAATATCATTAAGTATCAAAATAAGCAAAAAAAATAAAGCACTTTAATTATAATTTAAGAATAATTCCAGATAAATAATATAAGTGCTTTAAAATAATAAAAATCAAATAAACTAAAAAATCTATATTAAAAGGAGGAACAAAAATGAAAAAATTAGTATTATTGGCTGTGGTATATATATTATACCACATATTTCTATTTATAATATTAAGTTAAGATTACAAATATAAACAAATAATGAACATTTAATAATTATTGTCATGATCCATTAATTTGTGATTTCGTTTTTTCGAAGATTCAGACATAGCTGTTTGCATTGTTGCCTGATTTTCTATTAAACTATAAGAAAATGAAGAATACTTATCCAAAACTTTTCTATCATGTTCACTTAAAGTAGTTATATCAGATTTTATTTCTTTTTTCAAGAGACCACTTCCATTCAAAAATAATTTATTTACATTAATTTGCCCTGATAAAATAAAATTATCCAATTATTTTTTATTCTGAAATTACCTGCCGGTTTTATACTTCGACAAGCATACCTTATTTTCATTTGCTTTTGCCAAAATTTGCAGGTATTATATAAGAAGATAGGGGTATCAACTATTATGTATGAATACAGGCAAAAGGAGGAGAATAACTTGAGGAAAGTACGCAAAGCTATCATTCCGGCTGCAGGACTTGGAACCAGATTCTTACCTGCAACAAAGGCTCAGCCTAAGGAAATGCTTCCAATAGTGGACAAGCCTACAATCCAGTATATTATAGAAGAAGCTATAGCTTCCGGGATAGAAGATATAATTATTGTTACAGGAAGAGGGAAAAGAGCTATAGAAGATCATTTTGATAAATCTTACGAGTTGGAGGATATTCTTAACAGAAAAGGTGAAAAACACTTGCTTGAGCTGGTACAGGATATATCCAATCTTGTGAACATATACTACATAAGACAGAAAGAGCCACGGGGATTAGGACACGCAATATATTGCACTAAAACCTTTATAGGAGATGAACCTTTTGCTGTATTGTTGGGAGATGATATAGTAGATTCCGAAGTACCTTGTCTTAAACAAATGTTAGAAGTTTATGAGAAATATGATACTTCTGTTGTGGGAGTGCAGAAAGTTCCCAAAGAAGATGTTTCAAAATATGGCATAGTAGATTGTATTGAAGTTGAGGAAAGAGTTTATAAGATATCAGATATGGTAGAGAAACCTGATAAGGATAATGCTCCTTCGGATATTGCCATATTGGGCAGGTACATAATAAGCCCCAAAATTTTTGAATACCTGGAAAATGCTGAACCCGGAAAAGGGGGAGAAATCCAGCTTACAGATGCTTTGAGAAGTCTATTGAAAGATGAAGAAATGTATGCCTATAATTTTATTGGTAAAAGATATGATGTAGGTAATAAGTTAGGATTTTTGGAAGCCAATGTTGAATTTGCCCTAAAGAGGGAAGACTTAAGAGAGGATTTTTCAAGGTATTTAAAACAATTAACCAATAAGTTTAACACCTCAATATAGGCGAAATATACCGGAACATAAAAGAACCAGGTGCCTTTTCAAGAAGAGTGAGAGGGAGTGCACCTGGTTTTAATTTTTCTTACAATACACTTGAAACCAGCTGGTTACAATCAATTAACGGCTAATTAACTGCTATAAATCTACAAATCATAATATAGGCTTGAACTCGTATATAACCCGGTTGCCTTTTACCGTAACAAGCACATACTTAACCTGATCCGCATTGTCAGGCTTAAGGTCTTCAATATCAAATCCTGCTGTAGATATATATTTTATACCTCTTTCCATATAGCTTTCATTCTTTTGTCCTTTAAAAAATACCCATATATTCTTTAGAGTTTTTTTCCTGTATTCAGTAAGGGTTTCTTTAAAAAGACCAGCTTCTAAATTATCATTAAAATAGTTAGGAGAGGACTCAAGGAAAATCATAATATTATTGCCATTAAAGCTTTCCAGTTGGTCATAAAGCCAGAACCATTGTTCCGGGTCGGTTGCTCTTAAACCTCCTTTGCTGGTATCCAGCCTGATGAATCTGGTACTTTCTATATCTACGGAGGCATATCCGGAACCTGATGGCAGAAGAGGTTTTTCTATAGCGAGAGATGCTTCCTGCGAATAATTTCCTACAAAGACTCCATAATCAATGTATTTATTGATTTTCTCATTTAACCTGGCCACAAGTATGTTTTCCAGCAGGTTGCAGGTATTCCGTGATTGACCGAAAACTGAAAATCTGAAAGAACCAGGGGTTGCCTGATATATTTCACTTACATTATCTTCATCTATATACACTGTATCCTCAGGTATTTCAATGAAATCTGTCTGTGGTGTTATGGAGTATACAAGATTAAGGTTGTCAAAGAAAATGCTACCAGAATCAGCAATAGGGTGTACCTTTGCAATATAGAGTCTTGTAAGCAATGCAGGAGAATTAATATTATCCAAGGAAGCTTCTACATATTTCCATCCTGTCCAATCCATATTTTGAGACAGGCTAACCAGGTGCTTTTTACCAGAAGAATCAATAATTTCTGCGCGGAGCCAGTTAGAATTAATGCTGCTGTTATATACCCATACTCCTATTTTTGATATTCTGGGCTCAAGAGGTATTCCATCATTTGAGAAGACCAGGTATGCAGCCTGGGTTTCTTCAGATTCAGTAAAATTGTAAGCCAGACGTCCTGAATAATTTCCAGTACGTACATGCTCAGAAGAAAGTTCATATTCTCCGGTAACATAACTAGGATAAGAAATGAATGAACCATTTAAGTTCTCAAAATAATCGGCGATTATATTCTCTTCAGAAATTACCGTCAATGCGCAATAGGAATGAATATTACCTATGGAAGCACTGATATATCCTGTTCCAGGTTTTTTTGCAGTAAATATTCCATTATTAAACTCACCTAAGTCATCAGTCACAAACCAGTTAACATCTTCTGGTGAAATTTTAGCTTTAAATCCGTTCTTGTTAAAACCAGTGATGTTAATTTTCTGAGTCTGGTTAGTAGATAGCTTAATTTCTTTCCGTTCCAGTACCAATTTTACGGGTGAACTTAAGGAACTAATATTGGCAGAGACAGAAATATCTCCTACTCTTGCTGTAACTGTACCTTCACCAACAGATTGCGGATATAATACATTATCCTTAAAATTACCTGATATACCTGAAACACTCCAGCTTACCAGAGAAGGGTCAACGGAAACAGGATTGAAATATTTATCATATCCCTTCACCGTAAATGCCCTGGAAGTATTTACAAAAACATTCTCATCTTCCGATTCGATAACCAGGCCGGCCAATGGTCCAGGAGGAGCAATTGAAAAGATGCCGATGGCTGTGGATATAGTTCTGACAATACCATCTGAAGGACTGTTGAGAACTTTCAGGTTATTTGATCCAAGGGGCCTTCCAACCATAGTAGTTGAACCTCCCCCGTCAAAATTTATAGCATTATAAGCACCCAGGTCAAGCATGAGGCGTGCTGTTTCAAGCTGAGTCAAACCTATACTGCTGTTCTGCCTGCCATCAACAGTAACCAGTATTAATTGCTTTCCGTCTTTAGAGGTACCAATGGCAGTTCTCGGCTGACGTTTAGAAATATAGGGCAAATCGAATGAAAACTTATCTGGTATCTTACCGTCTTTAACCAGTATTGAACTTCCCGTAACTGACATTTTATAGTTATTCCAGTCAGGTGTTGTAGTAATGCTTAACTCAACATCATCACCAGGCTTAAAACATTCCATGAGCCTGATTCCGCCTTGTTCCCTTGTTACCACCACATATCCGTTTTCCGGCATGGGAATGGGTGGCTGGCCCTGGCGGAATTCAACTACTTTGCCTTCAATTACAACCATTTCAACTATATCAGGGTATTCCTCGCTGGCACCAATTGAAGTATCACTCCATCTACGGTCAATAACCGTATAATCTTTATACTGAACTCTACTTGGTTTGTTAAATTGCCCGACAGCTATTGGCTCACCCTCCGGAACCAGCAGAGAAATACTGCTTTTCCAAAAGTCATAAAAAGCATTATTAAAACTATCCAGGGAAAAGGATGCCATATAATTCCCATACAGGTTGTATTCACTGGTAGACGAAATAATCTTGCCTGACTCAACTATAGGACCGTCTGGATAACCGGTTCCATTTCCTGTAGGAGTAAAGAAACTGGCATTTATAGCAGCCACTGCTCCTCTTGATTCAGCCAGAGTCTTTGTGGAAGTTAACTTATTAAGAGAATCGGTATTTGCTAATGTGTCAATTTCAATGTTTTCATTTGATAAGTCCACTCGTATTACATTAATATTCAGCCATCCTTCAACAGTGAAGCGGGTTATGTTTTCATAGGTAACTCCTGATGTAATTGTTTGATAATTAACTGTTTCATAAATGACACGGAAATCAGATTCCGCATATGCAGGGACAATAAGAGTCCAAAACAAAAGTAATAATGATAAAATAATAGTTATAGTTCTTTTTCTTCTGTAATTCATATGTATCTCCTACTTTTGTGTGAATTTTACCATTCATCAATATGTGAACGCTTTATTGCGCTAAATATATTGTTTTTTACGCTTTTGTTCTCCCAGAACATTTCTGACAAAAGATTCTTGACATACTGCCTTTTGGTTCTGCCATTGGCAGGACAGGGATTGGAAACTATCTGAAGGCCATGGATTTTAACAAATTCCTTTATTTCCTTTTCCTCTGTATATATTAAAGGCCTTATAACGGTAATACCTTTGCGGTCAAGATATGTTACAGGAGAAAAAGTGTGGAAACGGCCTTCATATAAAGTGCTCAGCAACAAGGTTTCCACAACATCATCCCTGTTATGGGCAAGCGCTACTTTATTGCAATTCAATTTTCTAGCAACATTGTTCAATGCTCCTCGTCGCATATTGGCGCAAAGGGAACAGGGGTTCTTTTCCTGTCTTGCTTCAAATACTATTTTACCAATAAGAGTTTCCTCTATTGTGTAATTTATACCTATTTTTTGGCATAATTCCTTTACCGGGGAAAGGTCAAATTCACCTAAGCCCATAGTAAGGGTTACTGCTTCCAATTCAAATTTTTTTGGATAATACTCCTGAAGCTTTCTTAATGCAACTAGAAGAGTAAGGCTGTCCTTACCTCCTGACACACCCACTGCAATCCTGTCTCCGTCCTGTATCATATTATAATCCTGTAGAGCTCTTCTGACCTGTCCAAAAACTCTTTTTATAAGCAACACCTCTTATAAAATAATGTATGAGTTTACATAATATATAATCACCTTTTAATTTATTATATCATACCGTTAGACGTATTAAGTTAATGTTTTGTTACAGAAAATTGACAACTTATAATATTATTAATAAAATATAATAAATCATATTTTTGTTTTATCCTGTATAATGATTAATTATGAAGCTATTGGGAGGAAAATTAATATAAACCTGTCTGAATAACACCAGGCAGAATTGAACAAAAGCTACTATTATAGTAAAATTCTTTTGTCTTAAATATTGTTTTAAATTTTATATCGGGGTGTGGCTCAGTTTGGCTAGAGTGCGTGGTTTGGGACCATGAGGTCGCAGGTTCAAGTCCTGTCACCCCGACCAATACAAATCAAGCAAGTTTTTCCTGTTATAATAAATCAAATGAATTTCCTAGTGGGATTATTGACAATGTAACAATTTTTAAGGATAATTTTTTTTAATAGTATAAATTTATTTCAAAATATCAAAAGGACTAGTATAGTGAGGTATTGCATAAAATGTCATCATCAGGAAAAATATATGGTTAAATGTTATGTAGTACAGTGAAAATCCTGTTATTGAGGTATTATATGAATTGCAATTTATAATTAACATGCTATTGAGTTTACTGATTTTAATAAGTTCTAACCAATAAAAAAGGAGGGGAAGATGCGGTTTGTATTCAGACAGACCGCATTTTGTTTATTATGAAGACTGAAGAATCTAAAAACGGTGCCATTCCATTACATACCAGGTTGTCAGGGAAATTAAAAAGTTTTTTTACTCTGGAAAATTTAAAAAGTATTTTTTCTCCCCAAAAAGTAAAGTCTTTTTTTAATTTTAAGGAACTGATACATAAAATTAAAGAAAACAAAATTGCTGCTGTGGTAATTTCAGTTTTAGTACTTCTCATCATATCATTATTAATTTTTGTTAAACCTGGCAGCATTAACAGGCATATTAATGCACTTGGAAGCGGAGATATTGAAAAGGCAAAAAAGGCTGAAACTGAACTTGTAAAGGCCGGAAAACGTGCAGTGGGACCTTTAATGGATGCGGTAAAGAACAGTAAACCAGCTGTAGGATTAGCTGCCGTTAAAATATTGGCTGAAATTGAAGACCCCCGGGTTGATGAGTTTTTACGTGAGGTGGTCAGTAATCCTAAAAGAGATATAGATGTAAGGGCGGCAGCCGCAAAAACGTTAGCTGAGGAAGGGGGGACTCAGTCTATTGAGTTTCTGGTCTCAGTTTTGACCAAAGAAAAAGATGAGGCCATGGCCGGGAAAATAGGAGATATTCTATGCGGAGCAGGTGAATTATCTGTTAATCCGCTTATTTCGGCTATGAAAGAATATGATGTATCTGAGAATTCTCCTGCGGGAATTCTGATACGTATTGGAGAATCTTCGGTGGAACCATTGATAAAAGTACTTTCAGACGGAAGCACAGAGGCAAAGAAATGTGCAATTTTTGCATTAGGTAAAATTGGAGACAGGAGGGCAATAGACCCTTTAATAAAGTCACTACAAGATAATAAAGATTCCGGAATAAGGGATGTATCTTTTGAAGCACTTTCTGTTTTTGGCAAAGAATACATATCTGAGTTATTTCCATTGCTGAAAATTGAAGATGAAGATATTAAAGTAAGGGCTATAAAGCTTTTTGCAGACTTAGGCAATTCAGAGGCAATAAAACCTTTATTTAATGTTATTTTAGAAAAGGATACACATTTACATGAAGAAATCTTTGAAGCTTTTTCAAGGCTAGGTGATGCAGGAATCGGCGCGTTAATAGCATCCTTCAAAATTCCTGATAAAGATGTAAAAGTTGGAGCTGCAAAGAAGTTAATAGAAATTGGTGAACCGGCTGTAAACAGCTTGATTTTTGCTTTGAAAGAGGAGGACTATTCTATACGCTGGCTGTCTGCCGCAACCTTATGCAAATTAAGTCATCTGCCGTTAGTCAAAAGGCTTGTGAGTGAAATAGATGATGACATAAGTGAAGAAGATATTGAGATGGCTTCATGGGCTTATCCATTCTATATACTTATGGGAGTCCCGGGTTCAGATGAAATTATGGTAAAGGCTCTGGAAAAATACGGCGACGAGGTAATGGCTGAAGATTTTATGAACTGCGGCAATAAAATACTTGCGGATGCTGCTTACAAATGGGCTGAAGATAACGGCTTTGAAGTGGAACAGAAGGAAAGTACAGTAGGCACACTCAAGTGGGGTTCAGCCCAGGAATCATGATATTTTTTGAGATAAAATAACTGATTTTTTAAGGGAGTATCTATATTTACAAAATTTATACCGGAGTATATTATTTATAATATATATTTAAAGTTTTCGTTTAAGGAATTATTGTAAAAAAAGGGGGATTTTATGCCAAAAGAAATAATGACTCGCAAAGCATCAGATAATGAATATCTGCATAAGGATTTCCATTTAGCAATGAATACCGGTATTGATTATCTGCATAAGAAGTATGGTGAACATGCAGTAAGAGAATATCTGAAAAGATTTGCGAAAAATTTCTATGCTCCGCTGACTGAAGCCTTAAAAACAAGGGGTCTAGTTGCTTTGAAGGAGCATTTTGAACATATATATAAGGTAGAACGGTCAAATGCGAATATTACTTTAAAAGATGATGAATTGACAATTTCTGTTGATATATGTCCGGCTGTTGAGTATATCAGGAAAAACAATGCTAAGGTGGCAGACCTTTTTTATGAAACTACCAAAACAGTGAATGAAACAATTTGCGAAGGAACACCTTACGCTTTTGAACTAATTGAGTATAATCAAGAAACTGGCGGCGGAACGCAGCGCTTTTACAGGAGGTAGTGCATAATGATTTCATGTACAGAATTTATACCTGCATATAGTGAATTGTTTAATTTCCTTGAAGAATTAGGTGGAAAGGAAGCAGTTAAAGAATATTGGGATTACTGTTTTGATGGCCCCAAACCTTTAAAAAAACTCGTTGAAGAACATAGCATAAAGGGATGTTGGCTATATTGGACCCGTACTCTCAATGAGGAGGCCGCAGATTTTACACTTGAGTTGGATGAAGAAGCCGGTGAGTTTAATCTTTATATGCATCATTGTCCTTCAAAAGGAAGATTACTGGAATTTACTCATATTAAGCCTTATCATGCATACTGTGAGCACTGCGATTATTACCGCAAATCATTAGAGCCTTTAGGTTATGAATATCATATTGATTTATCAGAATGTGATAAGGCTAAATGTACAATTAAGGTCAGAAGGAAGTAAACAAAAGTTTTTCATTTACAAACATTAATAAGGAGGACAAAAGTTAATGAAGCTTTACAATGATAAGTTTAAATGGTACAGAGGAGGATTGCACATTCATACAACAGCTTCTGACGGAAAGGTTTCTTCTGAAGAATGTGTAGAATTATATAAAAATAATGGTTATGATTTTATTGCCATAACAGATCATTGGAAGATAACAGAAATACCGTCCAGAGAAGATTTTATAGTATTAAAAGGTTGTGAATATGATTTTCTTGACAGCGAAAAAAGATCCACATGCCATATAGTTGCTGTTGGTATTGAAAAAGCGCTAATTAAAGGTGAAGTATCCACCAGACAGTATGCAATAGATGATATCAGAAAACAAGGCGGAATATCAATAATAGCCCATCCCCACTGGTCCTATATGTCTACTGAAGAATTAATTGCTTTAAAAGATTACGATGGCATAGAAATATATAATTCTGTATGTGATGTAGAAAGGGATACAGGAGATGGTTCCAGTTATATTGACGCAATTTCCATAAAAGGCTTGACACCAAAAATATTTGCCACCGATGATACTCACAGGTATTCTTATGAACTGTTTAAAGGATTTATTATGGTTAACAGTCCTGAGTTTACTGCTGAGGCTTTAATAGACAATATCAGAAAAGGAAATTTCTATAGTTCCCAGGGGCCAAAAATATATCAGATTGAAGTTGAGGAAGACTATATTCGTATTGAGACTTCTCCACTTAAAAAGATTATTTTTCATCCTGATTCATCCTGGACAGGAACAAATTATTTGGCTGAGGATGGAAAAAGCTTGACTGAAGCTGTTCATAAAATCCATCCCCTCAATCGCAGTATAAGAGTTGAAGGAATAGATGAAATGGGCAGAAAAGTTTGGAGTCAGCATATTAAAGTAAATGTAAAAAAATAACTTAAAGGGGTTTTGGCCATGAAAAATATTGATATTCAGAGCATAATACCTCACAGATATCCTTTCCTGCTGGTGGACAAGATAATTGAAATTGAACCTGGAAAAAGAGCGGTAGGAATAAAGAACGTTACAATTAACGAACCTTTCTTTCAGGGCCACTTTCCTGGAAATCCCATAATGCCCGGGGTGCTTATTGTAGAAGCATTGGCACAAACAGCCTGTGTAGCAGGGCTCATGCTCGAGGAAAACAGAGGTAAGCTTGGTGTGTTTACAGGTATTGAGTCCATGAAATTCAGAAGGCAGGTTGTACCTGGAGATACACTTAAACTTGAAGCTGAGTTTTTAGTCTTTAAGATGGGTATGGGTAAGGTTAAGGTAAAAGCTACAGTTGAGGATCAAGTTGCTGCAGAAGGAGAAATTAAGTTTGCATTGATAAGTACAGAGAAATAAGTATATTCCCTAAAACTGCATTTAGAGCCCAAAAAGCTGAATATATAGATACAATTAATATTGATATATTAAAAAGGAGGAAAAAGGGACGGTGTTCTGTTGACCATAGGTTAACAAGACACCGTCCGCGCAATTTCCAAGTTCTATTAACTTTAACTGACTGCTTTAATACCTTCGCTTTGTAAAAAAATTTCTCCAACCTTGCTGATGTTGCCTGCACCCATTGTAACCACAATATCACCAGGAGAAGCATTTTCATGAAGATATTTTGCTATCTCTGTAAAATCTGAAATATATATGGCTTTTTCACCGTAAGAGTTTATTTTTTTTACCAGCATACTGGAATGGATTTCACCAGTATCCAGTTCTCTTGCTGCATAAATATCGGAAATAATTACTACATCAGCATCTGAAAAAGAAGTCGCAAATTCATCCAGAAGATACTTTGCCCTTGAATAGGTATGGGGCTGAAAAACACACCAGATTTTAGAAGGATTGCAATTCTTAGCGCTCTTTAGAGTAGCTTTAATTTCAGAAGGATGATGGGCATAATCATCAAATACCCTAATATTATTTATTACCCCTTTTAACTCAAATCGCTGATGAACTCCTGTAAATTTAAGTAATGCAGATTTTATTGAAGCAATGCTGCAACCCAGAGCATTACATGCAGCTATAGCTCCTAAAGAATTACTTACATTGTGCATACCTGTGACTTGCAGTTTGATTCCGGTAATTTCTTTTTTATTTTTCAGGAGTGTATATGTAGTTGTTCCATCACTGTCAAACTTAATATTAGTAGCACTCCACAAAGCATTTTCAGATTTAATTCCGAATGTGATTTTATTGCAGGATAATTTGTCAAGCAACCAGGAAACATTTGGATCATCAACACAGGCAACAATATAACCATCTTGAGGGATACGGTTGGAAAATTTAAGGAAATATTCTTTTACATGTTCTATATTTTTGAAATAATCAGCATGGTCATATTCAATATTCAATATTACAGCCATATTCGGATGAAATTTCAGAAAGCTTCCCTGGTATTCACAGGCTTCTGCCACCATGTAATTGTTACTTCCAAGCCTTGTGGTTCCACCTATTGATTCCAGCTCTGCACCTATATGTACGGTTGGGTCAAGACCGGATTCCATCATTATTGTAGAAATCATGGAAGTAGTTGTTGTTTTACCGTGAGTACCTGAAACTGTAATACGGTAATTATATTTTTTCATAATCATGCCTAATAAAGTTGCCCTGTCAATGGTAGGTATATTTAATTTTCTTGCCTTTTGCAATTCAGGATTATTATGGTTAATTGCGGCAGTATAAACAACCAGATCCTGATTATCAATATTTTCTTCACTATGGTAGGGAATAATTTTTGCACCCATTTTTTCCAGTTTTAATGTTTTGTTCGATGTTTTCACATCGGAACCTGATACCTTGTATCCTAAACTTATCAAAATTTCAGCCAGGCCACTCATGCTGATTCCATCAATACCTATAAGATGGATATATTTGATTTCAGGACAATCTAAAAAATAAAATTCTGTATTTTCAGGCAAAACAAACACTCCTCTGGTATTCTTCTATTGACAGCAAACTTAAATGTCTGTTATATAAATTCCACTATTTATTATTGACAATATATAAAAACTATTATCTTTATTTCCAATAAATAAATGATACAATATTTTTTTTTAAAAGTAAAACTTAACGTGTTTGGTAATTTTTAATTATACTTACCGTAGATATTATATGATATTTTTAGAAAAAATATTAACAATGGTCATGTAGCCATATAATCTATTTTTAATAAATAATAAAATTTTAAATAAAATATTTGGAAATTTCAAAAAAAAAAGAAGGAAAATAAAAATCTTCATCGAATATAATAATAACATTATAATTACGGAAGGTGGTAGCATCTATGGAAATTACTGATGTCCGCATTAGGAAAATCGATGTAGAGGGAAAAATGAAAGCGGTTGTTTCTGTTACATTTGATAATGAATTTGTAGTTCATGATATTAAAGTAATAGAAAGCCAAAATGGTCTTTTCATAGCTATGCCAAGCAGAAAAACACCCGATGGAGAATTCAAAGATATTGCACACCCGATAAATGCAGTCACTAGAGAAAAAATTCAGACAGCTATCTTAAATAAATATGAATCAATGACTGTTATAGAAGAATAAATTTTGTTTTACAATACTATTTAATTAAATAGTATTTTTTTTGAATAAGCGAAGCGTACATATTAACTTTAATAATCCATGTGACAACTGGACAAACTTGCTTATGATTGAGGCTTCGGATAGTATATTTATGAAATTAAAAGTTAAATATGTATTTATATATGAATGCTATAAATTAATTGTATTATTTACATTATACGTTAATTTAGTTGCACAAGTAATATTGTGCAACTTTTCTTATTATTACGGTTGAAAATAATATAGAAACATGAGAAGATATAATTGAATTTAGGGGGGAGTATTATATGAAAGATGTCATAGGAGTTATTCTTGCTGCAGGCGAAGGAAAAAGAATGAAATCGAAAAAATCCAAAGTTGTTCATAAAATACTTGGGAAAGCAATTATTGAATGGATTTATGATGCAGCGTGTGGTGCAGGTATAAATGAAAATATAGTTGTAGTTGGATTTAAAGCAGACCAGGTAAAAGAGTGTATGGGAACAAGGGTTAAGTACGCAATGCAGGAAGAGCAACTGGGGACCGGGCATGCACTTATGCAAGCCAGAAATTTTTTTGAAGGCAAAGAAGGGTATCTTATTGTCTTATGTGGTGACACTCCGTTGATTACATCAAAAACAATAGCAGATACTATAGATTATCATAAGGTTAATAGTTTTTCTGCTACAATTGTTACTGCCGAGATGGATGACCCTGCTCAATATGGACGTATTATAAGGGACTTAAACGGAGAAGTAGTTAAAATAGTTGAATATAAAGATGCTACCGAACAAGAAAGATCTATAAAAGAAATTAATTCCGGAATTTACTGCTTTAATATAAATGATTTAATTCAAACTTTAGATAAAATAACAAGCAACAATAGTCAAGGGGAGTATTACCTGACTGATGCCATTGAAATAATGTTAAGTATGGGACTTAAAGTAGGAGCATTAAAAATAGCTGATTCTGAGGAAATTCTGGGAATCAACGACAGAGTACAGCTCTATGAAGCTTCAAATGTTTTAAGAAAAAGAATACTGCAAAATTTCATGAGAGAAGGTGTTACGATAATAGATCCTGATACGACATATATTGATCAGGGGGTGAAAATAGGAATTGATACAGTAATTTACCCTGGGACCATCATTGAAGGAAACACTGTTGTTGGAGAGGATTGTATAATCGGACCGAATAGCAGACTTATTGATGCAACAGTGGGGAATAATGTAGAAATAACAGCTTCAATTGTAGCGGAAAGTACAATCGGAGATGATGCAAAGATAGGGCCATTCGCTCATTTAAGACCTCAAACCTGTGTAGGGGAGCATGCAAAAGTCGGTGCTTTCGTTGAAACAAAGAAGTGTACTTTAGGAGCCGGCACAAAAGCTTCTCATCTTGCTTATGTAGGAGACGCAGAAGTTGGCAGGAATGTTAACATAGGTTGTGGAGTAGTATTTGTGAATTATGATGGAAAGAAAAAACATAAAACAATTGTAGGAAACAATGCATTTGTGGGAAGCAACTCCAATTTGGTAGCGCCGGTTACGGTTGGAGAAAATGGATATATTGCGGCAGGTTCTACAATAACTAATGATGTACCGGAATACTCACTAGCAATTGCCAGAGAGAGGCAGGTTGTTAAGGAAGGCTGGGTAATTAAAAAAGATATGATAAGAAAGGAAAAAAAGTAAAGTATACAAAATAAACAGAGGGGAATTGAAATGAATTTTCATGGTAAAGACATTAAGATTTTTGCAGGTAATTCTAATAGACCGCTAGCGCAAGAAATAGCTGAAAAGATCGGGTTGCCTTTGGGGATTGCAACTGTAGGAAAATTCAGCGATGGAGAAACTCAAGTAAATATTGGTGAAGTTGTAAGAGGTTCAGACGTATTCATAATTCAGTCAACTTGTACACCAGTGAATGATAATCTTATTGAACTGTTAATCATGATAGATGCTCTCAAAAGGGCTTCGGCAGGAAGGATTACAGCGGTTATTCCGTATTTTGGATACGCAAGGCAGGACAGAAAAGCCAAGGCAAGAGATCCTATTACTGCAAAATTAGTTGCAAACCTTATTACAACAGCAGGAGCAGACCGTGTGCTCACAATGGATTTGCATGTACCTCAGATTCAAGGATTCTTTGATATTCCTGTTGATCACTTGATAGGTTTGACAATAATAGCAGATTACTTAAAAGAAAAATTCCAGAATTCGGATGATCTTTGTGTTGTTTCACCCGATGTTGGAGGTGTTACAAGAGCCAGAAAGTTAGCGGAACTGCTTGACGCTCCAATTGCGATAATTGATAAGAGAAGGCCGAAAGCGAACGAATGTGAAGTAATGAATGTTATTGGAGATGTAGAAGGAAAGAAAGTGGTGCTGGTAGATGACCTGATAGATACTGCTGGCACCATTACTAAAGCAATTGATGTTCTTTTAGATCTGGGAGCAAAAGAAGCATATGCCTGCTGTACTCATGGAGTACTTTCAGGCCCTGCCATAGAAAGAATGAAGAATTCACGCATTAAAGAGCTGATTGTATTAAATACAATTCCTTTAACTGAGGAGAAGAAGATAGACAAGGTAATATCTCTTTCTGTTGCCGGACTTTTTGCTGAAGCCATTGAAAGAATATACGGTGATATGTCTATAAGTACATTATTTGATCGGTAATATTGCAGATATATTGATATATTATAAATTCTAAAAAATATGCATTTAACTACAACCCAATTAGTGCCCCCTTCCATTTGTGAAGGGAGGCTTTTTGGGCTATTTGTATTTTCCTGGATAATTTTTGGTTAAAATAATAAATATAAATAATTTGAGAAATATTGGAGAATTATATGATGGATGAATTATTTTTAATAATAGGATTAGGTAATCCAGGCTTAAAATATATAAATACAAGACATAATGTAGGATTTGACACAATTGACTACATAGCTGCTAAAAATAACATTAAGGTGTCCCGCTTAAAACATAAAGCTTATATAGGTGAAGGGACAATTGAAGGCCATAAGGTAGTGCTTGCAAAACCTCAGACGTATATGAACCTGAGCGGTGAAAGTGTCAGGGATATGGTGGAATGGTACAAGATAGATATGAGCAATTTAATATTGATATATGATGATGTGGATATTCCTCTTGGGAAAATAAGGATTCGCCCGGGAGGGAGTGCAGGTACTCATAATGGTATGAAATCGGTTATATATAATCTTCAGAGAGATGATTTTCCGAGAATAAGAATTGGTATAGGCCAGCCACCGGAAGGATGGGATATGGCAGACTATGTATTAGGGAAATTCCCTAAGGAAGAGAGAGAGCTTATAGACAGCAGCATCCTAAGAGCGGCTCAGGCAGCCTGTATGATCATGGATTTAGGTATCAATGCTGCCATGAATAAACATAATTCATAGCATTTTTATTGTAAGGAAGGTATAAAATAATGACATTTTTAATAAAGCCGCTTTATGAGCTTAGCCAGTACAGAAATGTTTTGGAAAACCTGAGAAATTATTCGGTACCTGTTAGTATAATTGGCCCTTCAGACTCCCAGAAAGTACACATGGCCTACAGTATTGCCAGCCATTTGGGACAAAAAGCGGTATTTATTGCGTATAATGAGATGCAGGCAAGGAGAGTATTTGAAGACTTCTCCTTTTTTGCAGGAGATGAAGTGGTTTATTTTCCTCCAAGAGAGATTACTCTCCATGATGTAGAAGCTAAAAGTAATGATACTGTTTATCAAAGGCTGTCATCCCTGGCAAGAATTTGTGAAGATAAATACAGAATAATTGTTACATCCGCAGAGGCTGTAATCCAGAAATTAATTGATAAGAATTATTTTAATGAGTGCATTATAAATATCCGAATCGGTTCTAAACTGAATGTTGAATTATTTAAGAAAAAGCTGGTGGAAATAGGATACGAAAGAGTTGATATTGTTGATGCAAAAGGTGAGTTTGCTGTACGAGGCGGGATAATTGACTTATTTCCTGTAAACAGTGAGTATGCAGTTCGCATAGAACTTTTTGATGATGAAGTAGATTCCATCAGGAGAGTTGATATTGTTTCACAACGCTCGGTAGAAATGCTTGATTCCCTGAAAATAGTACCTGCAAGGGAAACTATTTTCAGTGATGATGATGTTAAGGGAATTATTAGCAGGATAAAAAATGAATTAAATGGAGTAATTAAATCAAATAAGACAGGACAGGTCAAAAATTTAAAAAATATTCGAGCGGAATCATCTTATGACAATAATGACAATAATTTTAAGAAAAGAATCACGGCAGATATTGAGAAAATCGAAAGCCAGCGTTACTTTCCAGGTATTGATAGATATATATCATATATTATTGGCAAGCCTACCAGCTTAATAGAGTATATAGGGGATAATGTTATTGTTTTTGTAGACGAGCCTGTAAGATTAAAGCAGAGAATTGATAATATAACCCTGGAATACCATGAAATGTGCAAAAATTTTTTAGAGAAGGGGCAAATACTGCCTGGAAGCTGTGAGGCATTTTTTGATTTTGATGATTTAATTATAAAAATGTCTAAATACAGGCAGGTATGTTTGTATACCATAATAGCAGGCAGCCATTCATATACAAATACCATTAATTTTAATATAACCTCAAAATTACTTGGAACTTATCAAGGACATATCAATCTGCTGATTGAGGATGTAATAAACTGGAAAAACAAAAAATCCAAAGTTGTTATTTTATCAGGAACCCGGGGAAGAGGAGAAAGACTTTCAGAGGAATTAAGAAAAGAAGGTATTGAAGCCCTATATACAGAAGACAATAACCTTTTGCTGCAGCCGGGACAAGTGATAGTTACACGGGGCAGTCTGAGTAAAGGTTTTGAATATACTGATATTGGTTTTGTGTTATTAAGTGATTCTGCAATATTTGGGCATGGAAAAAAACCTAAGAAAGTTTCTAAAGAGAAAAAGGGAGACAGGATAAATCTGTTCACCGATTTAAAAATCGGGGACTATGTGGTGCACAGAGCCCATGGAATCGGCCAGTATGTGGGAATTGAAAAGCTCACTATAGAAGGAGTTAAAAGGGATTATATAAAAATAAGATATTTGGAAGGTGGTTTTCTTTATATACCCACCAATCAACTGGATCTTATACAAAAATATGTTGGGATTGAAGGAAAGACTCCCAGATTAAACAAACTTGGCTCTTCCGACTGGTCAAAAACAAAAAAAAGAGTAAAAGAATCATTAAAGGAACTGGCAGGAGAATTAATTAAGCTTTATGCTCAAAGACAGGCATTAAAAGGATTCGCTTATTCAAAAGACAATATTTGGCAAAAACAGTTTGAAGAACTATTTCCCTATGAAGAAACTGAGGATCAGTTAAAATGTATAGCTGAAATAAAAGAGGATATGGAATCAGACAAGGTAATGGACAGACTTTTATGTGGAGATGTGGGATATGGAAAGACAGAAGTAGCAGCGAGGGCTATTTTTAAAGCAGTAATGGACGGAAAGCAGGTTGCCTACCTTGTACCCACAACTATTCTCGCCCAGCAGCAATATGTAAGTTTTAAGGAACGCATGAACAATTTTCCCGTTACTGTGGAGGTAATAAGCAGATTTCGTACCACTGCCGAGCAGAAGCGTATTCTTAAGGATGTAAAATCAGGAAAGATTGATGTACTTATAGGCACTCACAGGCTTTTACAGAAAGACATACAGTTCAAAGACCTGGGACTGCTGGTAATAGACGAAGAACAAAGATTTGGGGTCGCTCATAAGGAAAAGCTGAAAAATATGAAGCCAAATGTGGATGTGCTGACTCTGACTGCTACACCAATCCCCCGTACTTTGCATATGGCACTTGTTGGAATAAGGGATATAAGCGTTATAGAAGATCCGCCGGAGGAAAGATATCCTGTCCAGACCTACGTAATGGAGTATGACAAGGATGTAATAAGGGATGCAATAATAAGAGAGATTAGCAGGAACGGGCAGGTTTTTTATCTATATAACCGTGTGAGATCTATAGATTTAAAAGCATCTGAAATTCAACTACTGGTACCGGAAGCCAAAATAGCCGTTGCCCACGGTCAGATGGATGAAAAACAACTGGAAGATATTATGTTCAATTTTATAAATGGTGAATATGATGTCCTTGTTTGTACAACCATTATTGAATCCGGCCTTGATATGCCAAATGTCAATACAATTATAGTTGAAGATGCAGATAGAATGGGACTGGCCCAGCTATACCAGCTCAGGGGGCGGGTGGGGCGCTCCAACAGGCTTGCTTATGCATATATAACATATAAGAAGGGCAAGATCGTGTCTGAAATTGCTGAGAAACGTTTGCAAGCCATAAGAGAATTTACAGACCTTGGTTCGGGATTTAAAATAGCCATGAGAGATATGGAGATCAGGGGAGTAGGAAACCTTCTGGGACCTGAACAGCATGGAAACATGGAATCGGTAGGTTACGATATGTACTGCAGATTGCTTAGTGAGGCAATAAAAGAATTAAAAGGAGAGCCGGTTGAGGATAAGCAGATTGAGGTAAACATCGATATTAATGTTAGCGCCTATATTGATGATTTCTATATCAGCCAGGAAACTCAAAAAATTGAAATGTATCAAAAGATAGCTGCTGTAAGGAATGAAAATGATTTAAATGATATTGCAGATGAGCTGATAGACCGCTATGGAGATATGCCTGAGCCGGTAAGGAATCTGCTGGCTATTGCAAATATAAAGATACTGGCAGGTGAAATTGGCTTTTCTTCTATTGTAGAAAAGGATGGCGGCGTATTATTCCAGTTTTCCGAAGGAAAGAAAATTGATATAAAAGCAATTAGCGCTTTAATGTCAAAATACAAAAGAAGACTTTTGTTTAACGCAGGTTCTTCTCCATACTTTTTGCTCAAAATTTCAGATATTGACAAAAGCAAAGTACTTGATAATATTAAAATTATGTTACATGATATTAAAAACTTTGAAGTATAAAGATAATTTAGTATAATGATTATTAGGCCATTTATTATATAGGGCAATATATCATACATGGTATAAGATATTCCGCTCAATGTAAATGTTAGGAGAGATGGACTTGGATAAAAATAAAAAATTAGATACTAAATATTTAGTAAAAAAAGAAAAATCACGTCCGCCATTGACACCAAAAACTATTAAGCTTGTTGCACTTGGAATTATAGCTCTTATAGTTTTAGGTACTGCGTTAGCAATATACTTAAATTATAAAAACAGTTATGTTGCAAAAATAGGTGGAGAGTTGATTACTACTGCAGAATTCAGATTTTTCTTAAAACAACAAAAGGATGCCATGCTGAATCAGGCAGACAATCCTGACCCTGATACTTTTTGGAACACAAAAATTGGCGGGGAAGACGCTATACAAGTTGCTAAAAATAAAGCACTAGAAAGCGCAAAAGAGTTTAAGATTCAGGTAATAAAAGCCAAGGAGCAGAATTTATCGCTTGATAAAGCTGATATTGAAAACCTGAATAAAGGCATTAAAGAAATAATAGCTCAAAATAATAACAGCAAAGTTCAGGCAAATAATGAGTTTATGGAAGCATATGGTGTTACTCTGGATGAATTTAGGGAAATTTATAAAGGATTTATTCTGGGAAATAAGCTTTACCAGAAGGAATATGATGCTATAACGGCTACGGAAAGCGAAATACCCCAGTATTATGAGAAGTACCCAGATGAGTTTTTAGATTCCCAGTTTAGATATAATGGTGAAGAAGCTGTATGGGCAAGGCATATACTAATAAAAACTGTTGATGATAACATGAATGAGTTGCCTCAGGATAAGCAGGAAGAAGCAAAGAAAAAAGCTGAAGAGGTTCTTGCTAAAGCTAAAAATGGAGAAGATTTTGTTAAACTGGTCGCTGAAAATTCCGAAGATGCAGGATCTGTTAATTACGGAGGAGCTTATGTATTTGGAAAAGGGAAAATGATGGCTGAATTTGAAGAAGCGGCTTTTAACTTGCAGCCAGGACAGATAAGCGACTTGGTGAAAACAGCTTATGGATATCATATTATTAAACTTGAAGAAAAATATGCTGAAGGTCAGCCTGTAAGTCTTGAGTGCGTAAAGAACTACTGGGAATATGGTGTAAATTTTATAAAGGCGTTGAAAATTCAAGAAAAGCTGGATCAGTGGAAGAAGGATCTCCAATCAACCACAATAATTAATAAGAAGGTATATGATTCAATAATGTGATAATATGATTCAATATTGTTAGTTAGTTACTATTTGTAAAATATTAATATCAGTTTTTAAAGAGACTCAGAAATTTTGGCTGAGTCTCTTTATTTTTACGATTTATGTTACAGTTTTCTAATTATGCATAAAACTCCAATAAAAAAACAATAATAAAAACACCGGATAAAACTAATTATAAACTAAAACTAACCAATAAGGAGGTAGTTCAGATTGAAGGCAACTGGAATAGTAAGAAGAATAGACGATCTGGGAAGAGTTGTGATTCCTAAAGAAATACGAAGAACTTTGAGAATAAGGGAAGGTGACCCTTTAGAAATATTTACTGACAGAGACGGGGAAGTTATACTGAAGAAATATTCACCTATTGGAGAATTAGGTGATTTTGCAGCCCAATATGCAGAATCTCTCCATAAGACAAGTGGACATATTACATGTATAGCAGACAGAGATACAATAATTGCAGTTTCCGGAGCATCAAAAAAAGATTTTCTTGAGAAACCTCTTAGCCCTGAACTGGAGAAAATTATTGAAGAAAAGACAACAGTTGTGGCAAAATCACCTAGTGATAAAATTATTGCCATTACTGCTGATGAAGACGGAAGCACCAAATATACATCACAAGTTATAAGTTCAATAGTTTCCGAAGGTGATCCCATAGGGGCAGTAATATTACTGTCAACTGACCCACAGATAAGCATGGGTGAAGTTGAAGAAAAACTGGCCCGTTCAGCAGCAGGTTTTCTGGGCAAGCAAATAGAACAGTAAGGAGGCAGGTGATAGGGATAAATTAAGGATATAATACAAAAGACAAAATAATGACATATCACATATGATATAACATATATTATAGTAAAAAAATGGCAGATACTTAAAAGCAATCTGCTATTTTTTAATGGAAAGTATTATGGTATTATAAAAAAGTAATAAATTTTTCATCATGTTAAGTTATTTATATGAATCTATTTAGATTGCAGCATTTTTTAACTGCTGCAATCTATTATTGATTCATGGGGGTAAGTATTATAATTGGGGTACATAGAAGATAGAGTAGAAAGAATAAAAGATGATAATGAGTGCATTGACCTCTTTGTAGAGGAATATAAGCCATTTATAGCTTCTTGTACACAAAATGCTATAGGTCGGTATGTGAAATTTGGAGAAGATGACGAATTAAGCATTGGACTAAGTGCTTTTGTTGAGGCCATAAAATCTTTTAACAAAGAAAAAGGTGCTTTTCTGAGTTTTGCAAATGCGGTTATAAGACGAAGGCTTATCGACTATTACAGAAAAGAGAAAAGGCATGAAAAGTCTGTTTACCTGAATGATTTAAAGGATGACTCAGGAGAAGAAATTGATCTAACAACTCAGATGTCTATAGAAAAGTATTCCATTGACGAAATTAGTTATTACAGGAAACTGGAAATTGAGGAACTAAAAAAGGAATTATCTGAATGGGGGATTTCTTTTTTTGATTTGGCCAGGTCTTCCCCTAAACAGGAAAAAACCCACAGAATGTGCGAAAAAATAGCCAGATTTATTTTATCATCTCCTGAACTGGTAGATAAGATAAAGAAGAAGAGATATCTACCAATAATGGAAATTGAAAGTAATTTAAAAATACCCAAAAAAAAAATAGAGAGAGTACGAAAATATTTAATAGCGCTAATAATAATCTTGACAGGGGATTATCAGTACATAAGTGATTATATAGACATAGGACGGGATTGAGGTCATGAAAGCTGTAGTTGTGGAAGTAGAAGAAAGGTATGCAGTTGTTTTAAACCAAAAAGGTGAATTTATAAAAGTCAGAAATAACGGAAAGTACCAGGTAGGATATGAAGTGGACATACCTGCACAGGTTACTGGTGCCGGTATGTTTGCTAAAATTTATAAAATAGCTGCGGCGATAGTAATAATGGTAAGCATAAGTACGGGAGCATACTGCTATGCCACTCCATACAGTTATGTAAGCATAGATATTAATCCAAGTATTGAAATCCAGGCTAATATTTTCGACAGAATAATAAATATTGAGGCTATTAACGATGAAGGGAACCAACTGATTTCCAATAGAGATTACAGGAACAAGAATTTAATAAAGGGTATTGAGGAAATACTTCAGGTTGCTAAGACTGAAGGATATATAAACGAAGGTTCTAATAATGCCATCGTATTTGGTGTGGCAGGAAAAAACCAAAGAAGAATTGGCAAAATTGAAGAAGAGATTTGCTCTGCAAGCTCAAAGGAGCTTGCCAGAGAAGAGGCTGATGTAGAAATTATAGTAGAAAAGGTTCCCCTGGAAAAGAGGAAAGAAGCCCAGGAACTTGGCATCTCAACAGCAAAACTTAATTTGATAGAAAAAATGCTTGAGAATGAACAGGCAAATTTAGAGAACCAGGATGTATTAGGTATATTAAACGAATCAGATAACTCGAAAAAATCAGAAAGTTCAGATAAATCAAATGATTCAGCTAAGACGAATAATTCAGATAAGCTAAATAGTTCCGGAGAGAAAGACAGAAAAAATCCTGATAAAGAAACCAAAGTGGAAAATAAAGAAATAAAAGAAAATAAGGATAATATCAGCGAAAGGGTGCTTAAACAGAGAATTTTAGAATTTATTAATTCACCTATAAATGAAATAATTAAGAAATCTAATGAAATAGCAAACAATAACAATAAAGAAAAGAGCAATAATGGAGAAAAGAATGTTAATAAGAACAAAGATAATGGCAAGGATAAGGACAAAAACAAAGATAGTGAAAAAGTTAAGGACCAGGTAAAAGAAAAGGAGACAAATAAGAACAATATAAAAGATACAATAAAAGATAAAGAGAAAAATGAGAGAGAGAACAAAAACAATAGCAATAAGACAGGTAACAGTAAAAATGAGATAAAATATGAAGGAGTTCTAAACAGAAACGACATAAAGGAAAGTGAATTTAATCAGAATCTGAAAAATAATAAGAATAATGAAGAAAATAAAAAAGATAATAAGATAAAAAACAATAGTAGCAATATGAAAAACAGTGACAAAAATAAAAATTATAAGGAAAACAATAAAGAGGACAGCCAAAGCAAAAAGAATGAAAATAAAAATAAGAATGAAAATGTGAAAAAGAAAGAAAACATAAAAAAGAGCGAAAACAGAGAAAAAACTGAAAAAGACAGCAATAAAGATTATAGTGAAAATTATAGCAATAGTAAAAACAATGGCAATAAGAATAACAAAAACAACAAGAACAATAGTAATAAAAGTAATAATAGTAATAAGAATGATAAGAACAGAAAATTACATACAGTAATAATATAAGATTATAAAGAAAAAATGCCGGTATATTACAAAAATATTACAATTTAAAAATACCCCTAATATTTTACCGATGCATTTCGAATATTTATTACAAAAAGGAAAAGTAAAAAACTAAATATCTGTCAAACAGCGATAGCTAATAGTGCCCCATATAAGAGAAATGAAAATGCTAACCAGACATTGCTCAAAGAAAAGAATCTGCGGTATTAAATACGCAGATTCTTTTCTTTATCGCCCATTCTTTCTATCATTCTTTCTATCCATGAATCTTATCAATAAATTTTAACTAAAAAAAAGTAAATTTATGTCATAAGGTGCTCAGAATTTAGTAACTAAAAGCGACAAACATTTTTTGGAAATTAATTTATAATAGTTACTGCGCTGTAAAATACATGCCTGGGGGTACAAAAGATGAAAATGAACACTTTAGAATACGGAAAAAACAGAAATTTTGAGAGTATCGCAGTTAGTTCTAAAGCAAACAAACGTCTGAGCTTAAGGATTACAGGAAAGGATTTATTATTAATGATTTCAGCATTTCTAATGGGAAGAACACCAATAGCCGCAGAAGCGTTACCACTTGGGGTTATTTTTTTTACCTCATCACGCAGGCAGGATATTAATAGATTTTTCCTTGCAATAATGATTTCTATAGGAATGCTTGCAGGGGGAAAAGGCAGACAGGTGTTTACTGCGCTTGCAGGTATAATACTTTTCAGCTTCTTTTCATTATTTATTAAGTGGGAAAAATCTAAAAAGGGATATATTTACTCTATTCTTGCATCTGTGAGTATACTAATTCCTCAAATAATTTATATATATTCACAGGGATTTCTGCTATATGATTTGCTAATGGCTTTATTATGTGGAGTAGCAGCATTTTTTCTTAATCATATCTTTAAGAACGCCTTTGATATTATAGAAAATATTAGCAGTAGTAGAATATTTAAGGGTGAAGAAATCATATATGTTGCTATTTTAGGTGTATTAGTATTTTCAGGATTAAGCGGTATAAAATTATTGGGCTTTTCCTTGGACAATATAATATGCATACTTTTTTTGCTTATGATGTGCTATAAATTTGGCGGTGTTATCGGTGCAGCAGTTGGACTGGTTTTCGGATTAATAACGGTTATCACTACAGATATTACGCCAATGGCAATAGGTTCATATGCTATTTGCGGGCTACTTTCTGGTTTGTTTAATAAGATGGGCAAAGTAGGTTCAAGCCTTGGCTTTGTGATAGGAAACACGCTGCTGACAGTCTATTTGAGTGGATCTGCTCATGCACTGAGTTTTCTAAAAGATCTTGTAGCAGCAACAGGTTTATTTCTGGTACTTCCTGTTAGATTTATTGAAAATCTGGTTATTCCATTTAAATCTGCATATACATTAAATGAAGGCAGTCTGGGTTATGAAATGCGCATCAGGGAGGCTACTGTGGACAAGCTCAATAAATATGCCAGCGCTTTTAGAGAAATGTCAAAAACTTTTGATGAAATCTCTGATTTAAAAACTACAATAGATAAGGAAGATTTATCTGCAATGTTTGACAGGGTAGCAGAAAAGGTATGCAAAGATTGCAGCCTTTGCAGGCACTGTTGGGACAGAAATTTTTACAGTACATACCAAGTTCTCTTTAAGATTATTGATGCCCTGGACAGTAAAGGAAGAATTAGTGAAGAAGATATACCACAATACTTTATTGACCGGTGTGAAAGGATACAGGAATTTGTAGAAGCAGTAAATAATACCTTTGAAATATTTAAGGTTGATCTGGTATGGAAAAATAGGATTGGAGAAAGCAGGGGACTTATATCACAGCAATTGTTTGGCCTTTCCAGAATCATTGAAAATTTATCCTCTGAAATTGCTTCAGACATTCATTTTAAAAAGGATTTGGAAGAAGCCATTGCTAAAGGATTGAAGAATAGTGGAATAGTAAAGACCTGCATTGTAAATGTATTTGAAAGCAAAGGAGGCAGATACAATGTAGTTATATCACACAAAGGTTGTGCAGGAAAAAGGTTATGCACGACTTCAATCATCAGGCAGGTTGAGAGAATTACAGGCAGAAGGATGGCTAAAGAAAGTGAAAATTGTAAATACAATCATAAGAATGGATATTGTAATCTCAAATTGGTTGAGGAAGAGCCCTTTGGAGTTATAACAGCAGTAGCAAGGGCACCTAAAGCAGGTTTTACAATATCAGGAGATAACTATGCTTTCTTGAATAACGGCGAGGGCAAATATTTTGTGGCACTAAGTGATGGAATGGGAACAGGTCATAAGGCACATCTTCAGAGCAAGGCAACGGTGAATCTACTTGAACAGTTTATTGAATCTGGTTTTGACAAGGATATATCTGTAAGGCTGATAAATTCTCTATTGTTATTGAAATCAGGAGATGATTCTTTTGCGACTATAGATTTATCTGTTATTGACCTTTATAGCGGGAATGTAGAATTTGTAAAAGTTGGAGCAGTACCTACATTTATTAAGAAAGGAACAAAAGTTGAGATTGTAAGGTCAGCATCCCTTCCTGCTGGAATACTAAGCAATATTGAATATGAATTAATCCATAAAAACATGGATGATGGTGATATCCTTATAATGATGACTGACGGGGTATATGATTCTTTTAAAGATGATGATAATGACAATGATAACATATTGATTGGGTATATTCAGTCTTTAAACAGTATTAATCCACAGGAAATTGCAGATAGTATTCTTGATCAGGCATATTACAGGAGTGGGGGTACTCCTGATGATGACATGCTGGTGGTTTCAGCCAAAGTATGGAAAAAGGCAGTCAGATGAAATAATATAACTTTTTTAATGATGCATAGTATATCATATTTTATCACAAACTATCTATGAGCTTACAAGTTTTACATGGAGGGCTTTATGGTAAGTAGTGGTACAAAGAGAGTAGTTGTAATTAAGGAGATACCTTCAAATATAATTGAAGAGGCAATTTTTATTCTCAAAAATGATACAATGACTATACCTGATAAAAGTAAGGGTAGAACGGATTCTAATATAAATAAGATCCGGGAAGATTTTTTGTTCAAGGAAGCAGAGCTTATTATTAATAACTACATAAAAGAATGTAAGCTTTTAAAGGAACGTTACTCTGAAAAGGATAAAGATTTAAGTATTATTAAGAATAAGTTTTATACAGGAGTAGCTATCAATCTTGCTCTTATTGGCAGCCTTGCCCTTTTTGTATTCCTACTTCTTCAAATAATTTAGCAGCCTTCTCTTAGGGTTATTTTTTTTTGAGAACATGATATTACATCTCGGGTGAAAAGTACATGTGAATTTATTCATGATTTTTTTATAATTCATGATATAATAAATAACTATAAAGCAGTATAATTTGAAAGCAGCATTATTTATTACGATATTTGCAGGAACGGAGAAGGATATGCTATGGAAAAGTTGCTGAATATTTTATTACTGCCTAAAGAATTATACAAAAAACTAACAGATAACAAATTTTCCCTTATAATGGGAATAGCAATAGTGGGACTTATAGATATGTTTTTGCCTGATGTGACAGGAACTTATACTAAATACTTCGTAGAGAAACCTGATAATGTTCTGCTCAGAAACATTGTGTTTTTTGTAGTACTGGTAGCACTAATAGGTTTTGTAGATGTGCTGGTTATTTCTTTGCCTTTGCGGGATATTTTTAAATTTTTTAAAAAAGAGTTTAATACTGAAAACAATAATTCAGTAATAAGAATAATGAAGATATATATTATATCTCATTTCATAATTATTCCTGTTAATATAGTGCTGTACTACACTGTCTTCAGAAATTTAAATGAATTAAGCAGTCCGGGTTTATTATTATTTGCGGTCCTGTATAGCTATATAATTATTTTTTGGTCTACTGCTATTATGTACAGAGGAATTAATGCAATATATAATTTTCAGCCTTTATTTAAGAGGTTGGTATTTTCGGTAGTACTTTTATGGGGATTTATTTGGAGTACTGTTCTCGACTATATAATTGGAATAGTGGAGCAATTACTTTTAGTTTAATACTATTTTCTTTTTTCATAAAAGGATGTATAATACAATAGAAATAATGAAGCTAAAGATGTAAAAATTTTCTGTCCCGGTAGTCTAATGGATAAGACGGTGGATTCCGGATCCACTGATGCGGGTTCGATTCCTGCCCGGGGCACCATGTTTATTTAGCCATACATATTTATTTAGCCTCAAAATAAAAGCACAGTTTTATTGCATCATGTTTAGTTTTTAGGATGACTATGTATATAGGGAATGTAAAACTTGACAACAATATTTTCCTTGCACCTATGGCGGGCGTGACTGATATGCCCTTTAGGATACTATGTAAGGAAAATGGTTGCGGCTTGGTTTATACTGAAATGGTCAGTGCAAAGGGAATGCACTATAATGATTTACGTTCAAATCAGCTGGCACAGATTTCTGATGGTGAAAAGCCGGCAAGCGTGCAAATATTTGGATCAGATCCGGATATAATGTCTTCAATAGCTGAAAAACTGAATTGTTCTGACGCTTCAATAATTGACATTAATATGGGGTGTCCCACACCTAAAATAACAAAAAACGGGGAAGGCTGCGCATTAATGCTTAAACCTCAGCTAGTAGCAGAAATAGTAAAAAAGGTTTCAAAAGCCTCAGTTAAGCCTGTTACTATAAAAATAAGAAAGGGATGGGATGAAAATAATATCAATGCGGTTGAAATAGCAAAGATTGCAGAAGAGAATGGAGCTGCAGCAATTGCTGTCCACGGGAGGACAAGAGAACAATTTTACAGCGGAAAGGCTGACTGGGAAATAATCCGTAAAGTCAAGGAAGAGGTATCAATCCCTGTAATTGGGAATGGTGATATATTTACGCCTGAAGATGCAGAGAGAATGTTGAAAGAAACAGGTTGCGACGGAGTTATGGTAGGAAGAGGGGCCCAGGGAAATCCGTGGATTTTCAGAAGGATAATACATTACCTGAAAACAGGAGAGTTACTGCCAAGTCCGTCCCCGGAAGAGAAACTTAATACTATTTTAAGGCATTTAAAAATGCTGGTGGATTTAAAAGGAGAATATATAGGAACATGCGAGATGCGAAAACATATTGCATGGTACATTAAAGGAATGCAGAATTCAGCGAAAATAAAGGAAAAAGTTTTCAGACTAAATTCCAAAGATGCAATTATTGAATTATTAAGAGAATATTTTGCTTCATTTTAAAAAGATTATAGGGAGGATCATATGGAGAATTCATTAATAAACTCCAATAAATTACCTGGCAAAACCCCAAGTGAGTCACAGGTGGAAATGACAGAGCTTGTCCTGCCCAATGACACAAACCTTCTTGGAAACCTGCTTGGCGGAAGACTTATGCACTGGATCGACATAGCAGGAGCTGCCGCTGCCTCCAGGCACTCAAACGGAGTTGTAGCTACAGTGGCTCTTGACAGCCTGGACTTTAGGCATCCTGCGCGAATGGGAGAACTGGTAATACTGAAAGCAAAGCTGACCTGGGTTGGCAGGACTTCAATGGAAGTAATGGTTAAGGCCTTTTCAGAAAATATAAAAACCGGCAAAATAATATTAACCAACAAGGCATATATTACTTTTGTAGCTTTAGATGATGAGGGAAGACCAAGGCCGGTGCCGTCTCTTATACTTGAAACAGAGGAAGAGAAGAAAGAGTTCCAGGAAGCTGAAAAAAGAAGATGTGAACGCTTAAAAAGAAAAAATCAGTAATAAATTATATAAATATCCCTACTTTGAGGGGTATTTATTTTTTCGGAAGTAATAAGTCAAGCTTTCTGAAAATAGTATTATTAAGGATTATTTTTGATACTATTCTCAGGAGCTGCCATGAAAAAGAAGTCATTTATTGGAAGTGCCATAACACTTATGATCGCAGGACTTATCGTAAGGGTTCTGGGATTTGTATACAGAGTCTATTTGTCAAATCTTATCGGCGCAGAAGGAATGGGACTTTTCCAGCTAATTTCGCCTGTATATTCCTTGATAATACTTACACTTACTTCAGGAATGTCCATTGCCGTATCAAGAATGGTTGCAGCTCAAACTGCAAAAAATAACAATATTAATTCCAGAAGAATAACAATTTGTGCTTTGCTCATAACCTGTGCGGCAGGTACTATAATTTCCCTTTTTCTATTAATGAACATAAATTTTGTTATAAATCAGATTATGAAAGACACCAGAACATATTATTCTTTCTTGCTAATACTCCCGAATATACCGATAATTGCAGCTTCATCAGCCTTAAAGGGATATTTTTACGGAATGCAGGACGTTACTCCCACTGCTGTTTCACAAGTTGTGGAACAAGTGGTGCGAATCAGTCTCGTTATGATTATTTCATCCCGTTATATAGGTTTAGGTATTGAATATGCCTGTGCATTAGCTACTATTGGTATGGTATTGGGTGAGATATCTAATTTATTGGTTCTGATCATTGTCTATAATCTCAGAAAGAAAGATGAATATAAGCTAAGGACTCAAAGGAATTTAATGAGAAAACGAGTTATTGTAAGTCAGTTGTTAAAAATTTCTGTACCTATATCTATGAACAGGTTTATTACTTCAATGATGTCCACAGTTGAATATATAATGATTCCCAGGATGCTACTGATGGGAGGAATAGATTATAAGGCCAGTATGGAACAATATGGCAGGTTAACTGGTATGGCTATGCCCCTGATTTTTTTTCCTTCCCTAGTAACCTCTTCTATAGCTACAACCCTTATACCTGCAATTGCCGAAGCAGTATCCAAAAAAAACATGAGAAGCATCAATTACAGGATAAATCAATCCCTGCAAATAACATTTGTTCTGGGATTTCTGTTTTCTTCTATTTTTATGGCCTACTCAAATGAAATAGGAAATTTGTTTTACGCCAGGGAGAATATTGGAAGCCTTCTATATACTTTATCTTTTACATGTATATTCATCTATCTCCAGCAAACCATGACAGGAATATTAAATGGTCTTGGAAAACAGGCAGTATCCCTGAGAAATGGAATTATAGGAAACGCTATAAGAATATGCCTGATATATTTTCTAATGCCGGCCTATGGAATTGAAAGCTATATATGGAGTATTATCGCCAGTTATTTAGTTGTAGTTTTAATGAATTTTTATGTTGTTGTAAAAACTACATCCTTAATTTTTAATATTAGGAACTGGATACTAAAGCCAGGACTTATTGGAATAATATTACTTATGACCAGTAAATACGTAAAGAGTTTTTATGAAATATTTTTATTGAATACAAAAATCACTGTATTGCTTTCTTTAGGGACAACTATTTTTGTAGGAATATTCCTGATGATAACCGCAGGAGTTATATCTAGAGGTGAAATAAAAAAGATTATAGGACTGAAATAATGATGTTTATGGTTTATAAAATGTATAAGAATGAGCAATTTTGAGTATTGGTAAATAAAAGCATAATATTACAATTTAATGCAAAATAATAGTCAAAGAAAGTCAAAATCAAGGATTGATTAATAGATAAATTACCTGTAAAATAAAGCTAAAGTCAAAGATAGTCAAAGACAAAACATTATAGAAAATATTAGCTTAACATAAATGTTATTAAACATAAAAAATTTTATGGAGGTGTTTGTATGTTCTATCTAACTCCTTTTAGAAGAAGTAGGAGCAGCTTGGTACGCGAAAACAACTGGTTCGATATGGACAAATTATTTGAGGACTTTTTCAGCGACAGTTACTTTCCTGTATTCTTACCGGGAAGCAATGCCATAAGAGCTGACATTCGTGAAACCGATAAGGAATACATTATTGAAGCAGAAGTTCCGGGAGTAAGTAAAGATAATATAAAGATTGACTTGAGAGATGACGTTTTAACAATTGCAGTAGATTACAATGAAGAGACTAAGATAGAAGAGAAAGGATACATCAGAAAAGAAAGAAGATCAGGATCTTTCTGCAGGAGCTTCCATGTAGACAATATTAAACATGAAGAAGTTAAGGCTAAATACAATGACGGAATACTCACAATAGTATTACCCAAAAAAGAGGAAGGAAGAAGAAACGGCCGCACCATAGAGATACAGTAGGATATATTACAACATGGTATAACAACACAGCTTCTCAACAAAGTATTACGACATGGTATTACAACTTGGTATTACAACATGGATTCACAACTAGATATTGCAACATGCTATATTGAGGCAGCTCTGGCTGCCTTTTTTTATGCGGCTTTTAAGCAATCAGGGATTTATAAATGAGAAACAATCAATGAAAATCTTATGCAGATATTGACATCATGGATTTTGATAACATGATAGCCAATACAGAGCACAATAATCCTGAAGTACCCACAAAGGAATGAATTATGTTATTGTTAATGGCTATATCGTTTATGAGCATGGAGAGCTTACTGGAAAAAAGAAAGGAAAAGTAATATTCAACAAGAGTATATTCATGTATGACTGTTAAAAAAAGGAGAGATAAATATTGAGTAGTTTTCTACTGTAAGAGACTGATGAATATTATTGTATTAACTAATTAAATATTATAAAATAATGATTCAAGTATATATAACTTATTTATAGTTTTCTGGAGGCACTAATGATAATATTTGAAGCGGCACAAAGTGTATTAAGTCTTGCAATAATCATTATGATAGGATATTTTCTGGCGTCTAAAGGGTGGTTTGATGAGAAGACCAACAAATTATTCGCAAAGCTGGTTACAAATGTTTCCCTTCCATTTCTTATGATATCCAACTTCGTGGCTAATATTAATAAGGAACAACTGGGGCAAATATCTTTCGGCCTTGTCAGGCCTTTTACATCAATGATTCTTAGTTACATTGTAAGTCTTATGTTTACCAGGTTGCTCAAGATTAAAAAGGGAAGGCAGGGCTTGTTTCAGGTCATGTTTTTTGTTTCAAATACTATGTTCATGGGGCTTCCCATAAACAATGCCCTGTACGGTGAGTATAGTATTCCTTATGTCATGCTTTATTATATTTCAAATACAGTTATTTTCTGGACTTTAGGTACATACTGTTTTCAGAAGGATGATATTAGCAACGCCAAAAGAAGCTTTCTCCAAATGTTAAAAAAAATACTGTCTCCACCTTTAATAGGTATTATAATAGGATTCTTCTTAGTGACTTTGGAAATACAACTGCCGAAGTTTATAATGGATACAAGCCGTTATTTGGGTAATATGACTACTCCCATATCAATGCTATTCATTGGTATCACTATACATTCTGTTAATTTTAAAGATATGAGGCTAACTAAAGACATGTTAGCTGTTATATTTGGAAGATTTTTTGTGTCTCCCTTAATTGCACTTCTTGTATGTTATTTAATGCCTGTACCTGTGTTAATGAGAAATGTGTTTGTAATCCAGGCGTCCATGCCTGTTATGACCCAAGTAGCAATATTATCAAAAGCATATAACTCCGATGATAAGTACGCTGCTGTTATGGTATCTATGACTACTTTATTGAGCATAATATTTGTGCCTGTATATGCTGCTGTACTGAGTCGTATTTAAACTTAAGACAATCCTTTTCCCATTAATATAGTAATATATGCTTAGGAATGGTATAATATTCCCTGATATTTAATACAGGGAGGACTTAGTGTTGCAAAAAAATAATTTTTTCAAATTAATAGTTTATATTGGCGTTATTTTACTGTTGTATTTGACTATTCTTTCAGTTTTTGTGAAAACTCCGGAAATGCTGAATATTCCCTCGTACATAGTTGTTTGTGTTGAGATTGTTTTCCTGTTTATTGTTATGGGATTATTATACTTTTTTTATAAGAAATGCAAACCCTTAAGCAGTAAAATATTTTCTATCGTCCTTGCTCTTGCAGCACTCATTCCAAGAATAATATGGGTTGTATTTATAGATACGGCTCCTACATCTGACTTTTACGGATACAACAATTACGCAATAAATGCAAGTAAAGGTTATTTCCAACTTTATGGGGATGTTTACCCTCTTTTTCCCTTTAAATTTGGATATTCACTTATTCTTTCAGTTTTATACAGGATTTTCGGTACTGATATTATAGTAGCTAAACTATTTAATGTAGCCCTATCCGTGGGCACGGTTTTTTTAGTATATAAGCTGGGAGAAAAGATATTTAATGAAAGATCAGGACGTATTGCAGGACTTATTTTTTCATTTTGGCCTGCACAGATTATGTATAATTCCGTTGCTGCATCAGAACATATTTTTATGTTGTTTTTCCTGTTGGCTGTTTGGTTCTTTATATTAGTAGAAACAAATGAAAAAAATGCAAGAAACTATATTCTGGCAGCGGCTTCAGGTTCCATGATAGCCCTGGCTTATTTAATCAGGCCGGTATCAATGATATTGATTCCTATCTTGATTCTATGCCTTTTTGTGTTCTGGAAAGAGGATAGACGTGGTAAGAGCAGTAAACAAAATAAGCAAAGGGTAAGTCCAGAAATCAATATTAATTCCTCAAAGGCAGCATCAAAGGGACCATCAAAGAGAGCTTCAAATACTGCTGCAAATTCAACCTCAAATAATACTTTAAAAAACGCATCAACAAATACAACATTAAAGAAGACATTAAACACTATATGGAAGCCTATAACCGGCAACAAAATTAAAATATCTTTTGCAGTTTTGGCAAGCGCGGTAATAACAGTAGCTGTAGTAGACCTGACGGTTGGAAACCTATTGGGTGTACGTTTGTGGAGATCATCCTCAGGCTTCTCTTTTTACATCGGAACAAATTATGAATCCTCCGGTATGTATAGCGCAAAGGATGAGGAGATAATTCAGGAGTTTGACTATGATTTCAAGGAAGTCCACGGGCAGGCAACCAAAAGGGCTATAGAAAGGATTGTTTCTCAGCCTATGAATTTCCTCAGGCTGATAGAAAAGAAATTTATTATCCAGTGGACCAATGAAGATTATGGTTATTATTGGAGTATGTATGAGCTTTATAGTACTAATGATATAAGCAGTTTTGTATTGAGCCATCCCAGGGCTTTTTTAGGGACCAGCCAGATTTATTATATAGCGATTATTGTACTTGCTGCGGCAGGAACCATATATATTAAAAGACACAGCATTTATCCCGCGGCGGCAATTCATCTGCTGTTTTTTGCATTTGTGGGTGCTCATACTCTTTTTGAAGTGCAGTCCAGGTATCATTATCCTGTAATACCTTTTCTGACAATATTAGGGGGTTACGGAGGGGAACAGGTCATTGGAAAGTTGCTGGCAAGAAAGCCTTTTAGTCCAAAAAGCTAAAAAAGCTTGTAATATGAATGATCCCAGCGAAGAAAGTTCATATAAGAGAAACTTTCATACAATGTAAACTTCTGATAAAGCAGACTTCTAACAAGAAGATTCTATGAATAAAATTTCTAAACAATAAAGAGGACAGGGAGATTAAAAGTTGGACAGGGAAATTAGCCAAAACATGAAAAGCACTGCCAAATCAATAGGAATAGTAATGATAATAACTGTTTTTTCAAGGTTGTTATCTCTTGTAAGCAGTATGGTATATATCACATACTATGGAATATCTCTTGAAATGGATATATATTCCTATGCCATCCAATTGCCCAATATTATATTTACAAGCCTTGGAAGCGCACTGGCATATATAGTTATTCCAATTTTTGCAGGGTACATTGGAACTGACCAGAAGGACAGAGCCTTTAAATTCGCTGATAATGTTATTACTATATCCTCATTATTTACATTAATACTATCAATAACCGGTATAATCGTAGCACCCGCTATACTGGCACTTACCCGGTTTCGGGACCAAGGATATGATTTTGCACTAATTTCTGTTAGAATTATGTTCCCGGTAATGATTTTCTATGGTCTAAGTTTCATATTCCAGGGGATGCTGCAATCCTTTGGTAATTATAATATGCCGGCGCTTATTAGTGTTCCAAGCAGTCTTACAGTTATATTGTATGTTTATATTTTTGGAAGCAGGTTTGGAATCAAAGGATTACTTGTAGCTACATTCATCGGACTTATGTTTCAGGCATTAATTCTTGTTCCTTCAATATGGAGAGCGGGTTATAGATACAAGCCTTCAGTTCAGTTCGGAAATAAGGATGTAAAAGAAGCATTAAGGCTTGCACCTGCAGTTGTTGTTTCTGCATCGGCCTATCAGCTGAATATGTTGTTTAATACAACTTTATCAGCCAATTTCAAGGATACTGTATCAATTATGACAACTGTACAGAACCTTGTATTATATGCAATTTTAGCTTTTGTATATTCAGTGACTTCAGTTGTTTTCCCGAAACTTACAATGATGGCGGCAAGGAATGATATGGAAGGATTTAAGAATAACCTTCTTAACGTTATTAATCTGATTATATATTTTCTTGTACCAGCAACTGCAGGCTTTATAGCTGTTAGCAGGCAGTTATTTGATTTACTTTATGGCTGGGGCAGGGTAACTGCCGGAAATGTATCCCTTGCGGGGAGTTTTCTGGCTCTATACGCTCTTGGGATAACAGGTATAGGAATAAAGGAGGTTATCGACAGAGCTTTTTATTCTTTAAAAGATACTAAAAAACCTGCTATAAACGGTGTAATAATAATGACAGTTAATGTTATTGCAAGTCTGACCTTGATAAAACTGGCAGATTTTTTCGGGTTGCCAAAGGCCTTTGGTATTCCGGCGGGGTATTCAGTTTCTGCAATTACTGGTGCTATAGTTTTGATACGTATGATTAAAAAGAAAATTGGAAATTTCGGAGGAAAAGAAGTAACTTTAACTTATATTAAGATTGTTGCTGCAAGTGTAATAATGTTTATAGCCATAATACCTATAAGCCATATGGTTAACAGTTATGCGACAGGCAGCACGGTGCTTCATAAAGGAATCCGGCTGATGGTACCAACTGTTGTGGGAGCGCTGGTTTATTTCACAGCTACATATTTTTTAAAAGTACAGCAAGTTACAAATATAATTAGCGGAATAAAGGGGTGGGCCAAAAAGGCACTGATAAATAAAAAAAATTAATATGGGGGTATTAGTTTGAAGAATAATGCTTCATACAGAAAAAGAAAATTAAATGTGCTGCACTTATTAAACTATCCTGGGAAAGGTGGTTCGGAAAGATATATACTGTCTTTAGCTGAGGGTCTGCATAATAAAAACTGTACTTTTTATGTGGCATACTCCCAGAAAGGGCCTATGCTTAAAGAATTAAGAAGTATGGGTATTGAAGCTGTCAGACTTCCTATGTTATGTCCCTATGATTTAAAGGCTGCATTGGGAGTTAAAAAAATCTGCGCTGAAAAATCTATTGATGTAATTCATACACATTTTTTGAGAGAAAATTATATAGGAATATTATCTGCGATAGCCGGAAATAAAGTTCCGGTTATTAACACAGTACATATGCTCCAACCGAAGAACCTTATTACCGGTTTGATTAATTCTATTGTCACCCGCAGGGATAGTGAAATAATAGCCGTAAGCAATGCTGTTAAGAATCAGCTTATTAAGGAAGGTGTTGATGCTTCTAAGATAAAAGTTATTTATAATGGTGTAGATGTAAATTACTGGTCTTCCGGTAAGTCTCGGTTAAAAGTAAGAGAAGAACTGGGTATTGGAAGCGGAGATTTTGTAGTTTGCTCCGTTGCAAGGTTTTCAGAAGAAAAGGGCCATATGTTCCTGATGGAAACAATTAAATATTTTAAAAAGTTGATAGAACATCAGGGAAATAAGGAAGAATTAAATAGGAAAATTTGGTTCCTTCTTTCCGGAGATGGAGAATTGTTTTTTCAGTGCAAAAAATTCACCGAAATGGCAGGAATATCAGATGATGTAATTTTTACCGGATACAGAGATAATATAAAAGAAATACTGCATGCCAGTGATTTATTTGTTTCCCATTCAAAGAGTGAAGCTCTTGGAATTTCAATTCTCGAGGCTATGGCTTGCGGTCTGCCTGTAATATCCACCAATTCAGGGGGTCCGGCGGAAATAATAAATGAAGACAGTAATTGCGGTAAAATTGTAGAATATGGTGATGTGGAGGGCTTTGCTGAAGGAATTTTGGAATTGATGAGAGATAAAAAGAAATATGATATGTATAGTAAAAATTCATATAATACTGTAAAAAATAAATTTAGTCTTGATAGAATGGTGACAGAAACTTATAATCTATATAGAGCTGCAGTTGCAAAAAATGAAATTCCACTTCCCACTTAATACTACTTATGCGTTATGGTTATAGAAAGAATTGGAATATGTCTTATTGAAATTGGGAAAGTGCCATTAATCCGGATCTAGTACAAAGAAAGTGAGATGTATAAAGTGATTATTGATGATAAGGGCAGATTATTTGGAAAAGTAAGTATAATAGATATTATTGCTGTATTAGTTCTTGTAGTGGTAGGAATATTGGCATATAAATTTATTTTACCTTCTTCTTCGGGCTATTTGGCTCCCAAAAATGATACATTACATATCGTATTTTATGAAGAAGAAGTAAACAGTTTTACCGCCAACAGGGTTAAAATCGGGGACGTTGCCAGTGAACGCCTTCAGAATGCTGATTTTGGCAAAGTGATTGATGTGAAGGTTGACAAGTCGGTATCCTGGGGAGAATCAAGCGAGGGAGAATTTATTATTTCCAACAAGGAAGGTTTTTCATCCATTTATATTACAATGGAAGCAAAAGGTATACTTGATCGAAACGGAATAATTATTGATAAAGCTCAGTATTATATTGGTCAGTATATAACATTGTATGTTGGAGATTGTGCATTATATGGAATCATATATAGTGCTGAGAAGAAATAATACGTTAAATAATTTAAGTATAGATAACCGGAATCATCATAAAGCGGAGGGATATTATGGTTGCAAATAATAGCAAAAGCAGGAAAATAGGAATAATAGATGTAGCTATATTAGTTGCTATACTCGCTGTTGTTGTAGGAGTAGGATATAGATATGTTAAGGGTAAGGCTGCTAGTTCTAATACTGTTAAAACACAGGATTTAATAATTGAGTATTACTGCGAAGAAGTTCCTGAATCGGCGGCCAAAGCTATAAAAGTAGGAGACCCGGTAAGAGAATCCCTTCAAAATGCCAGCTTTGGAAATGTTACCGATATTGTGGTTGACAAGTCGGTTTCATGGGCGAGAAATATCAAGGGTGAATTGGTAAAGACAACCAGAGAAGGTTATGCATCCGTTACCATTACAATGAATGGAAAAGGTGTAATAGGAAGCAATGGCGTAACAATAGATAAAGCTAATTATTATGTAGGACAGACGGTAACCCTCTACGTCGGGAATTCGATGATAAGTAATGGCAGAATTAGCGATATTAAGATAAAGGAGTAATTGATTTGAAAGTTGAGAGCGTAATCATAAGCTTTATTTTTTCAATATTATGCAAACTTCAGGATGCATATGAAAAATCATTTACTCATAGTCTCCTGGAGGGTTTTGCCAGTAAGTTCAAAAATTTTCTTGAATATAGTTTAATCTGGAGATTTATACGAAAAAAAGGGAAGATTGCCCAAAGTTGGGAGAATAGCTATACTTTGGGATTACTAAATAAATTAATTAATTTACCTTCAAGCTTATTGAGACGTGTTTACATAAAATATCAGAAAATTTTTGATGCAAGTATTTTTATAAGAGTACTAAAATTTTTTGTCAGCAAATACACTCTAATCTTGGGTGCCTGTCTTATAATAACTGTAATTATACCTGACAGTTACTGGTATAATAAATATAGTGTAATGATGGCTCTGGTTTTAGTCCTGTTATTTTTAATCAAGACGATTTTAGAGGATAAACAAAGTTTCAAAATAAAGACTTTGGAACTGCCAATTTTTATTTTCTGGCTGTCGGTTATCCTGGGAACAGTTAATTCAGTCATACCGAGACTTAGTTTAAGCTATCTTTTGTTGTATGTTATTTCTGCAATATTTCTTATACTCATAATCAGTTCTTCCTCCTTTTTTAAGGAGCTAAATATAATGGTGGATTTATTGCTGGTGGGAGTAACTTTCACAGCGCTTTACGGCATATACCAGTGGAAATTTATAGGGATACCTGTAAATCCCTCGATTACAGATACAAGGCTAAATCCAGGCCTCTCCAGAATATCTTCTACTATGGGTAATGAAAATGTATACGGAGAACTTCTTGTTTTAACACTACCCTTTTTTGTAACGGCAATTATTAATGCAAAAACTCTTATTAAGAGGCTTGTTTTCTCAGCAATGATAATACCTGTTGTAATTGCATTATTTCTAACAGGATCACGTTCTGCATGGATTTCTTTTGCAGTTTCTATATTCGTCTTTGTGTTTTTAATAAATAGAAAACTATTGCCCCTTGCTATACTGGCAGGAGCTTTGGCGGTTCCTTTGCTTCCTGATGTAATTTACAGAAGGATTATGACATTGTTTAACCCGAATGAAAATTCACTAAATTATAGATCTTTGATAATCCGGCATGTCAAGCCTATGCTCATGGACTATTGGGTTTCAGGAGTTGGATTGGGAATAAATGCATTTAGTTCGGTCTTTAAAAGGTACCTTTCTTTTGGACTCACTTCTGCAGTCCATACCCACAATCTGTATCTCCAGATATGGCTGGAAGCGGGGATATTATCCATAGCTTCATTTATCTGGTTTTTATTCAGACTGTTCAAAAACAGCGTGACAAGAATTTTCAAGCATGTAGGACAGAGTGATGCTAAAAATACACTTATAGCCGGAGTATCGGCTTTATTTGGTATACTTGTCATGGGACTGGCTGATCATGTATGGTTTTATAATAGATTAATGCTCATGTTCTGGGTTGTTGTAGGTATTATTCTCACATGTCTGAACATATTGGGCAAAGAGGGAGAGTATAGTGAAGGTAGCCACCCCCAAACAAATGAATCAAATTGACAGGATATCTATTGAGCAATTCGGAATACCAGGAATTGTACTTATGGAAAATGCAGCTTCCTGTGTTGTAAATGAGATTTCATCATTTATAGGTCAATTGCCTGGTAAGAGAGTTATAGTACTGGCAGGAAAAGGTAATAATGGCGGAGATGCCTTTGCTGTAGCCAGAAAGCTATTTAATAAGGGAGCAGAAATCAGGCTTTTTGTTACAGCAAAGAAAGAGGAAATTACAGGAGATGCTGCAATAAATATAAGTATAGTAGAAAAAATAGACATTGAGTATGTAGAGATTATTTCAGAAGAACAGTTAGATCTGTTAAAAGATAGTTTAAATCATGGAGATTTGGTAGTAGATGGTTTGCTCGGAACAGGTTTAAAAGGTAATGTAACCGGAATTGTTGCAAAGATAATTGATCTGGTAAATTTTTCGAGATTACCTGTAATCGCCATAGATATACCTTCAGGTATAAATGGTGAAACAGGAAAAGTAATGGGTGTGGCTGTTAAAGCTCACAGAACAGTTACTTTCGGGCTTCCAAAACCGGGTTTGCTGATACATCCCGGTTGTGAATATACAGGCAAACTGGTGACTGCTGATATCGGAATACCTCGCAAAGTTGTTGACAGCATGAATATTAAATTAAATACCATTGAGGAAAGCCTTGTTTCTAAAATATTGCCTTTAAGGCTTCCTGACACTAATAAAGGGAACTATGGCAGAATTTTTGTAATTGGCGGTTCCAACGGCATGACGGGAGCAGGGGGACTTACAGCAGCCAGTGCTTTAAGAGCAGGGGCAGGGCTGGTATATTTAGGGCTTCCCTCATTAATAGCTAATAAATACAATCCTCCTCTATTGGAAATTATTACAATACCTATTGAAGATAATAAAAGCGGATACTTCACAAAAGATGGTATACCCACAGTAGTAAAACAAATGGAAAACATGACTGTAACTGTTATCGGACCGGGATTATCTACAAAAGGCGACGCGGTTGAATTATTAGATGCAATTGCAGAGCATGCAAAAATGCCTATTATAATAGATGCTGATGGATTAAATGCACTGGCGCTTAATTTAAATATTTTGAAAAAGCTAAAAGTACCGACTGTTATTACACCACATCCGGGAGAAATGTCACGTCTTACAGGAATAAGTGTGCAGGAAGTGCAAAATAACAGAATTGATATTACCCGTGATTTCGCTGCAAAGTGGAAAGTTATTACGGTATTAAAAGGTTCCAGGACAATAGTTGCTTTACCGGATGGGGAGGCCTATATTAATCTTACAGGTAATCCGGGTATGGCAACAGCAGGTTCCGGAGATGTATTAACAGGTATTATTGCCGGTTTGATAGGCCAGGGTATTAAACCTGAAGAGGCTGCCATAGCAGGTGTATATCTCCATGGCTTTGCAGGAGACCGGGTAGCGGATGTTAAAGGAATATACGGACTGATTGCAAGTGATATTATAAATGAACTTCCATACGCCATAAAAGCTGTTAAAGAAGGCACATAGTATGTAATATACTTTTAATTTGACCTATGTATATAAACAAATATATAATTATATACATATTAGTAGGTATGTTAAAAAATTATAAATGAAACATAACCATTGATTATCATTCAACAGTAGTATTATTCATGGAAAATGAAGCATAATAATATGTAATATTATTACTTTATTAGCTTTATTAGTATTTTGCTGTTCGAATGAAGAAAGTGGGGGTTAACATTGTCCGAACTTAAAAAAGTGCTAATCAGTATACCAGATAACTTATTAAAAGAGATTGATTCTATAGTTTCTGTAGAGAAGACTAACAGGAGTAGGTTCGTAAGAGAAGCTATGAAACTTTATATAAGAGAGAAAAGAAAAATTGAAATGAGGGATGTGATGAAGACAGGATACCAGGATATGGCTGAAATAAATTTAAAATTAGTAGAATTATGTTTTGATGCAGATTGTGAACAACAAATAAAATATGAAGAAAGACTTAGGGAGATGGAGAAGTATTGGTTATAAAAAGAGGAGATATTTTTTATGCAGACCTAAGTCCTGTAGTAGGTTCCGAACAAGGTGGTGTGCGGCCTGTATTAATTGTACAAAATGACACGGGTAACAAATATAGCCCTACAGTCATAGCAACAGCGATTACATCACAAATTAACAAGGCAAAACTGCCTACTCATATAGAAATAAGTGCAAAGGAATACGGTCTTGCAAAAGATTCAGTTATATTATGTGAGCAAATTAGAACTATAGATAAACGCCGGCTTCGTGAAAAGATAGGACACCTTGAAGATGATATTATGGAAAAAGTTAATGAAGCCTTAAGAATCAGTTTTGGTCTTACAGATATATAGGTAGGTAAGTTGTTGGGGGTTACATAAGATGAAATTTATAAGAAATACAGATTATATACATAAAATTATAGTATTAGCACTTTTTATCAGCACCTTGCTTTTAATACATATGGTTCAGGTAGTAAGCGCCATACCGGGAGAAGAAGACCCTCTGGTATTGAAAAGTTATCTGGACCAGGAAAATGCTAAATTAAACGAAGAAATAAAGAGACTTAACGATATAATAAATGAGCTTAATGTAAAAGCAGATAATCTGGTCAAAAAAAATGAAAGTTTGTCCGCAAAGCTGGAGGAATTATCTTCTGCAAGACAGTTTGAAGCTATTGAAGTGAAAGCCGGCAGTAAAGTAATGTTAGGAGCAAGTACTGAGATTGTTTTAAGATCGGGCAAAGCCACCGCTATTGCAGGTACATACGGAGGACTGGCAGATTTAGCTGCAGGAGTGGATTTACAGACAGGTGACAATGTTACCCCAAATCATTTGCTTCTCATTGCCAGAGACGATGGTAGGGGAATTGTTGCAGAAACTGATATATGGGTGTTGATTAAAGGAAAGTATACTATAGAAACTGATGAAGAAAAAGAGGAAGAATAATTATTTTCCTCTTATTCTTGTCCAAAGTGTTAGTAAAATAAACTTTGGAAGATCAAGCATGCGAATAAACCTTCTGGGCTCTCTGTATAGCCTGTAAAGCCATTCAAGCCCGTTCCGGCGGAAAAATTCAGGGGCAAGTTTCGCTTTTCCTGCAAATACGTCAAGGGTTCCGCCAACTCCTATACAAACTTTAACTTTAAGTTTTGATTTGTTTTCATGAATCCACTTTTCTTGTTTGGGTGCTCCCAGGGCGACTAAAAGAATATCAGCATTAGAAGAATTAATAGCCTCTATAATATCTGGTTCTTCTTCTTTTTTAAAATACCCATGGTGACACCCCGCAATTCTGACATTTGGATAGAGCTTTAATATATTTATCCCTGCTTCTTCGGCTATACCAGGTTTACTACCGAATAAAAAGACATTGACGGGTGTTTTTCCCGGAGATTCAAAAATATTCTTTACCAGGTCTATTCCTGATACTTTTTCAGGAAGAAAGCGTTTTAATATTTTCGATGCCAAAACCACGCCAGCCCCGTCTGCCACCAGCAGGTCTGCTTCATTTAGAATCTTTTTCAAATATGGGTCTCTCTGAGCCGCCATCATAATTTCTGAGTTGGGTGTATATATAGCATGTACACTAGCTTCTTGCAAGAAAGCTCTGGTTATTTTCAAGGCTTCATCCATTGTAACTTTATCTACAAATACTCCAATTATATCTGCTGTGTTTCTCATAAGCTTAAGTCCTCCTGATTAACTCAACGGCAATTCTGGCATTTTCAAGGGCTTTATCTTTCAAAACTTCTACATTTAATTCAAGCTGCTTTTTAATTTCCAACCTGTTTTCCCATACTTTCTCAGCCAATTCCTTTAAATTACCGAAATCAAGGTTGGTAACATGGCCTGCTGAGGGTTGATTTATATATTCTAAAAAGCCCTTTATTTTAGGTTCATATACCAAGCCAATTATTGGTATACTCAAACTTGCTGCGAATATAAGAGCATGAAGTCTCATACCAATAAATATATCCATTTTGCTAATAATTCCTAAAGTCTGCTCAACAGAATATTTATTCTTAATTATATAGCCTTTTTCTTTCATTTTTGATACAACATCTTCTATTATATAAATGTCATCAGGATAGTGCATGGGAATAAATACAGTTTTAACACTGTACTTACGGGATAAGTGGTCTGCTACCTGAGCAATTACTTCAACATATTTTTCATGCCCTTGCCATTCTCTCACAGAAAAGCCTATATAGGGTCCAGAGGAAGGTATTCCTTCCCTGAAGAAAATATTGTCTGCTTCCTCCAGGGGACATGCTGTTATTGCCAGCGCCGGGTCAGCAGTTACTTCAATTCTTGGTTTATTTATATTTAAAGTTTTAAGTTCCTGTAAGGAAAGCTTTTCTCTTAATGTAATAACATCAACCTGATTTAATATTTTTTGGGTAAGTTTTTTATTTGTTCCTTTGTTTAACGGGCCAATACCATTTGCATAAAACATAACCTGCATATGCCTTTTTTTTGCCATCCAGATTGTACTAAGGTAATAGAGAAGTGATCTGGTGCTTGTGTTGTCCTGGATTATGTTACCTCCGCCGTACAAAAACAGCCTGGCATTTTTCATTATCCGGAATATATGCAATAGGCTTATACGGTTAATGGAATCAACTCCATAAATCATTTTTGTTTCAGCCGGATCCTTGGACAGAACCATGAGCCTTATATTGTTTTTATATTGACGAAGATTGTTTATTACTGCCATCAGCATTGCGTCATCGCCAATATTTCTGAATCCGTAATAGCCTGAAATAATAACATCGTATTTTTGCTGTAAATATAAAGTATTCTTATTATTTTTTATTATGTTTTCGGATTCGGTTCTTTCAAGTATTTTTTTGTAAATATCAAGCTGTGTTTTGCACATATTATCAAGGGAGAAAAGGGTGCTGGCCTTTTGATATATATTCCTGCCCATTTCATCCCTTTTATCTTTATCATCTGCAAGTTCCAGTATATATTCCGACAGCTTATTATAATCTCCCGGATTGAACAGATATCCATTAATATTATGGTCAATAAGATCCGGAATGCCTCCTACGCAGCTGCTTATAGTGGCTTTTTTAAATCTTGCTCCTTCCAGAATAGAATAAGGAAAGCTCTCACTTATTGATGTAAGTACACTTATATCCACATTACTCATAAGTTCATAGGGATCATTCAGCCATCCGAGGAAGAATACATTATTGGTAATTCCCAGAGCCTGGACCTTTTTCTCAAGGGATTTACGGTCTTCACCATCTCCTCCGATGAGGAATTTAACTTTTGGATTTTTTTCTGACACAATTTTTGCCGCGTCAATTAAAGTCCCAATTCCTTTTACTGGATATAGCCTTGCTGCAATTCCTACGAGAATATCTTCGCTGCTTAAGTTCAAATTATATTTCTTTGAAAGTTCTTCTCTGGAATAACTATTTAAGGGTTTATTAAAATCCATTCCATTATATAAAACAAATATTCTTTCAGAAGGGAATTTGCGCCTAATAAGCATGTCTCTGAAATTGCCGGATACTCCTATATAATACCCTATAAACCGCAGCGCCACAGTGTTAATTGAACCAAAAACAAGCCTTTTTACCAGGCTGTGCATATAGTCAAGCTTATAATCACTATGTACTGTGGTTACAGTAGGAACCTTTACAAAGAGCCTGATAATAAGTGAAATCATATTGGCTTTTGCACCATGGGAGTGAATTATTTCATAACCCCCTGTTCTGATAATGTTTAATACTCTTTTTATATCTGAAAAGATGTTTCCGGTTTTAACCACTTCTATATCTATACCCATAGATAGGGCATCTTCTGAAAAAGGTCCTGGCCTGAAACTTATTATTTTAACATCGATATATTTGCTTAACTCCTTGACCAGGGATAAAACGTGGACTTTTGCCCCGCCAATATCCCCACCACCGATTAAATGTAGGACTTTCATTGTACAACCGCCAATCTGCCACTTGCTTTTATAATTGTTTATTATTAATATGGCTTAAAATATTGATATATAAAGTTTAAGTTACCATATGGATATTGTCAATTTAAATTATATTTCAGCAATATTCTGGCCTGAGTACTGCATACGGTAAGTATTTGGCGATTTCCCGCAAATATTTTTAAAAGCGTAATGAAAATTCTGATAATTTTGATAGCCAACCCTCTTTGCAATTTCATTTATTGGTAAAGAGGAGTGGAGTAATAGTTTTTTTGCTTCATCTATACGGACTTCAGTAAGATAGGAAGAGAAATTTTTACCGGTTGTTTTCTTAAATAAATAACTTAAGTAACTGTAATTAATAAAGTTGGCATCTGCTATCTTATTAAGTTTTAAATCACTTTCTGTATAATTTTCACGTATATACAGCTTCACCTGGTTTACTATACGGGTGCTGTCAACGTTGCATAAATTGATTGCTTCTGCAAGAAAGCTTTCTGTCATATCCACAATATATTTATTATAATCTGCAAGATGTCTGAATTTAGGGATCGGAACAGGAATAAATGCGTCCTCATTCTTGCCACTAATCGACATACTGGTACGTTTTACGAAATTAAGTAAGGTGCCGTAAAAAGTATGTACTGCTGCCGGGGTGGTATGATTTTTCATGGCTAATATATATTTATATATATTTTCACAGTAATTGGAATAACTTTCTATATCAAGCTGCAAAAGAACAGGTGGAAGAATCTTTTTTGAATCATTCAATAAGGATGAAAAATCCTCACTTGCATGTTCGCTCCTGGAAGCAATACGGAAAAACGTGGACTCTGTCGTGAAAAAAACTTCCTCCTGGAAACTATTAAATGATTTCAAATAATCGGAGTGTGCTCCTGAAAGACCTGTAAAAGCCTGAGTAAGACCTATAATCACAGGCATACCTGTAATACCTGCAAATTTCTTTGTTAACAGATTGAAATCTATATTATGTATCGGAGAATCCATAACAAGGACAAGACAATCTTCCTGTCTGAAAATATTGGCACATTTTAGTTCATCAGTACAGTAAGAGGCAATTGTATCAATATGGCTCTTAGAACAAGGAGTATAAGTAAAATGTTCATTAAGCTGTGTACATATCTGTATATAACATAAATGAAAACTATAATTATACAATAACTCATCATAAAATTCAGGCTTGTCCTTTCCCTGGCGTATGAACCCGTCACATACGGCTTCTCTTATGATTTGAGATTTCAGAGAACTTAAATGATGCTGGATATCGAGCTGCAACTTGGTACGATTCCTATGTTCTTCCATCATGCTATAAATAGAGGTACGTACTAGTCTGAGGGCTTCTGATAGCTCGTTGTCATCTATAGGTTTTAGTAAATAGCGAAAAACACCTAATTGAAGGGCTTTTTGAGCATACTTAAACTGATCATGGGCAGAAAGGATTACAAACTTGGCATAGGGTAATCTGTCGCGCAGGGCATCAATAAGCTCCAGGCCTGATAAACCGGGCATTTCAATATCTACGATAACCAGATGGGGCTGGAGAGTTGGCGCCATGGCCAATGCCTCCTCAGAATCGGAAAAAGCTCCAGCAACGGTAAAACCATTGGCTTCCCAGTCAATGATTTTTAGTAGTCCTCTAAGTATTAATTCTTCATCGTCAATAAGTATGACTTTTAGCATAATTTCTAGACCACTCCTTCAAGAACTGGGAATTTTAGTATAACAGTGGTACCTTTTCCAGGGGAACTTTCTATTTGCAGTGCATATTTTTCGCCGAATGCCAGTTTTAAACGGTCATTTACGTTTATAATCCCTATGGATGAGCCTCCCCTCGGTTCATAGGGTGAAGCAGAAAGTTCCCTGCGAAGTGCCATCAGTTTTTCTTCAGACATCCCAACACCATTGTCAGAAATAATAAAACAAATATCCTCACCGTCCCGGTAACCGGTCATATGTATTTTACCGCCGGACTTCATAGAACGTACTCCATGGGTAAAAGCATTCTCCAGCAATGGTTGTAATATCAGTTTTAGAGTACGATATTTTAAAATGCTTTCATCAACATCAATTTTTATATCATACCGGTCTTTAAACCTGAAACTCTGGATACTGAGATAGTCGTTAACATGTGCCATTTCCTGGTATATATATACCTGTTGATTCAAGCCGTCAGGACTAATTGTATACCGAAATGTATCTGATAAGGTTTTTATCTGCGTAGCAACTTCCTGGCAATTATTTTCAAGAGCTACCATTCGTATGCTCTCAAGTGTATTGTAAAGAAAATGAGGATTTATCTGGCTTTGCAGGGCATGAAGCTCGGCTTCCTTCTGACGCAGATTCAATTCTGAGATATCCAGTCTCAAATGCTGAATACTATCAATCATATTATTAAGCTCTTTTCCTATCATGCTTATTTCATCATTGTATTTTACCGGGAAACGGCTGTGTAGCTGGCCTTTTTTCACTGCATCCATAGTCTGGCACATTTCACGGATACGAGTATATATACTCACAGTCGGGAACCTGAGAAGCAGGAAAAAAACCAATACACTAAATATTATTAATAGCATGAATAGAGTTTGATAAGGCTTTGCAGGGGCAAGTACTTTTTCCAGGGGAACAGTGATTGTAACCACCCAGCCCATATTATTCATGCGCATATTCATCACCAGGAGATTACCTCTTTTTGAAGATTTTATGTAATATCCTGTTTCAGGAGGTTCGGTGAACACAGGAGTTTTATATTCTTCTGGTGAAGCTGCAGGCATGCTGCATACCAGGTTCCCATTATAGTCTGATACAGTAAAAACTGAATCCACAACTTTTAAATTATAATATTTCTGAAAAATATTTGTGATAAAAGTCGGGCTGACATTGATGACGATAAGGGATTTTTCCAGCGTCACAAGGTCTAAATTCGGTACAGGCATAACATAGTGCAGGATACCATTTCTAATAAAGTTTTCCCTGGAAGGCAATATGTATTTAGGTGAATAGATAGTGTAGTTATTTTTGAAAATGGTAGATACAAATTCAGCAATATCCTCTTCTGTCATTGATGGATCAGGTTCAATGCAAATATAGTCTTCTTCATTTTTTATTAAGTAAGCACTTTTGGAAAAGGGTATAGTAGTATTTACCTCGTAATTGAACAAACGGGTGAAAGTTGACCTTACTGAAGCTTTGGCGCTGGAAGAAGTATCACTGTATAAATACCTTTGAACATTTTGACTTCTTATTATATTAGATACCGAATCTTCCATTTCATCAAGAGAGTTGGATATATCGTTGCTGATCATAACAATTGTTTGAAAATTATTATACAATATTTGCTTAATGAGAGCCTTCATCATAAGAGAATAAAGTATTACTATAATAAATAAAAAAGCAAAAACTATCGGAAGGAAAGTGATTAACACTCTCTCTCGTAATTTCATATTGGGGAAGAACACAAAGTTCTTGAACTTATGCATATCAGCACCTCGTTGACATTACATAAAAAATATACCATGTGTATGAGATAAAGTCAAATTGCATAAATATTGGATTGATTTATCCAAAAATTTAATATTAATTGCTAAAATCTTTTGATTGAGATTTATAAATAAGAAATGTTACATTTAATGAGGACTAATAATTAACCGTTATTTATAATATTTATTTTATGAAAGTTGTTTATTACCAATATTACTATTAACAGAGTTTAAGCAATAATTGTTGGCAGTATTATTTTAACCGTATCATAACAGTATTGTGTAAGTTCCTAAAGTGTAAAGCGTTCTGAAGTTGAAATTAGTAATTATAGTAACTCCTTAATACGATGAAGCAATATTTTTGTTCCTGTTGTTTTTAATAAAAACAAAATAAGAGCAAACTGTCTTAAACTGACAGATAACGGCCAATAACTGCTCAATAAATAAGCAGGAAGCTGCTTACATATAAATAAAAAAATAAGGAGGTAAACTATGAAAAAAAGAATTTTTGCAATACTGCTGTGCCTTTGCATGATAGTTGCTTGTTTTGCAGGTTGCGGCGGTAAGAAGGCAAATGATTCAAATGTACCTTCAACATCAGGAGGAGACAAAACCAGCACAGGAGACTCTGCTCCAAATTACAGCGGACGTGTATTGGATGTATTATTCATGGTTGGTGGACAGCGCCAGATGGCAGACCCCATTCTTGCCAAACTGGAAGAAGTGCTTCCCGGGCTTGAAACCAAAGTGGTATACGATCATAATGCAGCTGACATTTTAAGAAGCCGTGTTATGGCAAATGATGCTCCTGATATTTTCGACGTTAATGCTGGTATGTATGACTACTATGCTGCCATCGAAGAGGGAGTTATGAAGCCCCTTGATTTTCTCTATGATGTTCCCTGTGTAGATGACCCGTCAAAGACTTTAGGAGATATTTTAAACTTCTCAATGATGACATTTGGTTATGTTGACGGTAAACACTACTGTATAAGCGATACTGTTTATACTTCAGGACTTTGGTATGATGCCAACATGTTCAGAGAAATGGGATGGGAAGTACCTGAAACCTGGGATGAGTTTGTAGCTCTCGGAGAAAAGGCAAAAGCTGCAGGCAAATACCTACTTTGCTATTCAACAAAATATGGTCAGGAATATTTCTACAACTACTGGTTTAATCCATTGGTATGCTCAATTGATATTAACGCATTTGGTAAATTGCAGCGTTTAGAGGAAAATGCTTATAGTGATCCTGCAATCAGAGAAGCTTTGGAAAGAACCAAAATGCTTATTGATAAAGGATATGTAGACACTGTTTCCGGTACTCTGGAAATTACAGAAACCCAGATGGAATTCTGTAATGGAAATGTAGTGTTCTATCCCTGCGGTTCCTGGCTGGAAGCTGAAATGGAAGGCAACTGGCCGGACGATTTTGAACTTACTTATATGCCTTTCCCCGCAAATAAGAAAGGAGATCCTTCTTACCTGGCTGTTGCAGGTGTTGTTAGTGCTGTATCTGCAACCACTAAGAATGAAGATCTTGTAAAAGAATACTACCGTTATATGCTTTCTCATAAGGAAACTACCAGAAAAGTAGTAGAAATTACAATGAATGGACTTGCAATTGCTGATTTTGCAAAGAATTTCGGTGATTTGCTGCCACATTCAGTATCTTCATCATGGGCTGCAATTGACGCAGGAAAATGTATAGGTATCCGTGATTTGTCAAGGTCCTTCTATCCTGGAGTCAGAGATGTTATCACAAATTCAATCACTGCTTTTAACGCAGGAGAATTAGATGTAGATGGATACATTAAAGCACTGAATGAATTCTATAATAAAACACGCAATGATGATTCCATAATTAAGCGCGACTATGATATGTCAGCAATTATGAAAGCATTATCAGAGTACAATGCAAAAAAATAAATTATATCCATGGACTATAGAATAGGCTAGGACATTAAACTAAGACAATTGACTAGTAGCACGATGTAGTTTGGAAAATTTCAAGAGGTGCGGGTAAGAAATGTCTCGCACCTCTTGAAAAATTGCTGCTAAACATAAAGCCGCTTAACACAAGAAGGGAAGAAGGGAGGTAACCGAAGGATTTATTTCGGAATATATATGAGCAATATTTTTTCAAAAATCAAAAGTAATATTTCAGCGCAACAATCTGGTGAATTAGCAGCTTATTCAACTATGCGGAGCCGTAAAACACAACGAAATATTTTTCTGGCTATGACCATATTACCAGGATTGCTGCTATACACGATTTTTCGTTTCATTCCTGCATTTATCGGTCTTGGAATAAGCGCCTTTGACTGGAAAGGCGTTACCCTTAATATGAAGTTTGTGGGTTTTGGCAATTATGAAAGACTTATTCAGGATAAGGAATTTTTAATTTCAGTTTATAACCATATGTATTTATTTGTTTTTAATACATTAATTGTTTTTTCACTTGCGATTGCATTATCGGTGCTTTTGACAAGTAATAATCTGAGGGAAAGAAATTTTTACAGGGTTATGTTTTTCTTTCCTACTGTTGTACCGGCAGTTATCATTAATATTTTGTGGATGAGTGTTTATAATCCGAATATAGGTATGTTAAATGGTATTCTTGAGTTGATTGGCTTGACTGGGAAAAATTGGCTGGGAGATGGCAAAATTGTAAAGAATTCAATACTTTTTGTTATGGTGTGGAGGTCATTGGGATTCTATATGGTGCTATTTATGGCAGCCATATTAAATATTCCAGTATCGTTATTTGAAGCAGCTCATATAGATGGCTGTACAGGAATTAGAAAAGTATTTAAAATCACCATACCTCTTATGTGGGAACAGGTAAGAACTGCCCTGATGTTCTTTGTAGTTACATCCTGCGGAGTTGGTTTCAATGTAGTCTTCATGATGACCAAAGGCGGGCCTAATCTTGCATCGGAAATTATGACAACGTATATGTACAGAATATCCTTTGGAGGTCAAAGCAGGTTTGGTTATGCATCTGCTGTGGCAATGGCTATTTTATTTATTACAACTACTCTTACACTGATAATTATGAAGGTTACCGAGCGTGAATCATTTGAAATGTAGGGAGGTACAGATTAATGAAAAAAATAAGATCGGCTAAGAGAACTCAAAGGTTAATAAATGGTATAGTACGCATCCCTATGATTCTTTATCTTACCAGTATTGTTGTTCCTTTTTTCTTCATGCTTATGAACTCATTTAAAAGCAATAGGGAGTTTTATAGTAACTTTTGGAGTATACCTCAAAAGCTTCTTATAGAAAACTATGCTAAAGGTCTGGAGTTATCGGGAATTTTATACCTTTTTAAAAATACTGTTTATGTGGTAATTTTTGCGTCAATAATAAATATTTTTTTCGCTTCAATGCTTTCATATTCCATATCCAGGACTGGTTTTAAGTATTCCGGTGCATTATATAAATATCTTCTTATAGGAATGCTTACACCAGGTATTATATGTATAATTCCTGTGTTCTTTGTAGTTAGGGTTTTAGGTTTGTATAACACAAGGGAAGCGCTTATCATAGTGTATTCGGCTTTTAACATGTCCTTTTCGGTTTTTGTAATGTACTCTTTCTTTAAAACTCTTCCCAAAGATTTGGAAGAATCAGCATATATCGATGGTGCAACCTACTTTCAGACATTTTGGAAGATAATGTTTCCATTGGCAAAACCCGGAATTATTACTATAGGTATTTTTGGATTTCTTGATTATTGGAATGATTACCTCTTGGCAATGGTTCTCGTAGTAGAAGAAAAATTAAAAACTGTATCTCAGGGAGTTATGAAAATGCAGGCAGCTCAAGCGGTAAAAACCGAGTGGGGCCCACTTTTTGCAGTTTGCATGATGGCAATGCTTCCGGTTCTCCTGGTATATGCTTTTGGTCAGAGTAAACTTACAGCAGGCCTCACCGCCGGAGCGGTAAAAGGGTAAAAAAATGTCCATGAATGGTAATGGACAGGAATTGCTTAATATATTGTTTAAGGCTATAATGATATAGAATAAATATATAAGGTGTTTTGAAATATTAGGTGTTTTATACAACATTGTTTTAGAAAGAATATTGAAGTAACAGACAGGCTGATAAAGGGCTGATTGGACTGATAATAACTAAATACCAGCCAGATTCATTGAAAAAAAGGGAGGTTTTTTTATGAGCAGTGATTTTAATTTTAAACCAGCAGATTTTTGTCCAATAAAGGACAGAGAGCTTCTGGAGAGATTGGCCAGGATGACCCCGGAGGAAATAGAAAAACATCCAAATCCTGATGTTAGAATAAAGATTTTAGATAACTATGGTTCTGTAGTACTTGCTGAAAAATTTATGGGCATAAAGGAATCTTTTGAACAGAACAAGAAGTTTTCAACAATATTTGGTAACCCAAATCCAAATTCCCATATGCCTCTGGCTGAACTAATTAATATTAACCGTATTGATTGTAAAAACTGCGTTTTTATTACAATGGATGAATGGGCGGACCAGGATGGAAATATAGCGCCAATTACATACAGAAAAGGATTTACTTATTCTTTCTTTAAATATTTTATAAACAAGATTGATCCTGAACTTCGTCCTTTGCCTGAAAATATTCTTTATCCTACAAATGAAAATATCAGCTATTATTCTGATCTGATTGATGAAAAGACAGATGGAGGAATTGACCTGTTTACATCTGGACCGGGATGGGCAGGACATATTGCTTTCATCGATCCGTGCCCTGAATATACTCAGGTAAACAGCATAGAGGAGTATTTGCAACAACCTGCCAAAATAGTTACCTTGCACCCATTGACAATTGTTCAGAATTCACTTCATGGTGTTTTTGGATGCTCAGGAAATATTGCAGATGTTCCACCAAAGGCTGCAACCATTGGTCCCAGAGATGTATTGCATGCAAAGAGGAGAATAGAGGGACATGGAATTAGTACAATGGGAACATTCTCATCGTGGCAGAGGATGGTCTCAAGATTGATAACCCATGGGCCTGTTACACCTATGGTACCTGGCTCTATTTATCAGGTATTACCATGTACTATATATCTTACTACCAATATTGCAAAACCCATTGAATGCCTGGAAACTGTAGGATATTAATTCATTATGGCACTTTATTTCAATACTAAATAAACAACAATATAAATGCATAAAATGTTATAATATAAACATCAATGGTATGGGAGGCCTGGCAATAGGCCTCCCATACTAAAGTTAACAAAGTAAACTTAAAGTTAGCATATAGTATTTGATTATGATATTTATATTAAAAAAACAGGAAGGGCCGGGAGGTTACAGGACGTGTATTTATTAGGTATTGATTTGGGGACAACAGGATGTAAGAGCATGGTTTTTGACCTGGGAGGCAAAATTCTTGGAGACCATTATATTGAGTATGATTTAATATTCACCCCTGAAGGTGTTGAACAAGATGCTAACCTTTGGTGGGAAAATATTAAGACAGCAGTTAGAACTGCAATTAATAAAGCGGGTATAGATGGGAAAAAAGTATTGGGCTTGTCTGTTAGTTCACAAGGGATTTCTTTTGTTCCGGTAGATAAGAATGGAAATACGTTAATGAACGCTATCAGTTGGTATGATTCAAGAGCTGTGGATGAAGCAGATCTTATTCGCAAGGATTATGACAATTTCCAGCTTTATTGCCGGACAGGCCGGCAGATAAGTTCTCTTGTTTTCCCTGAAGTAATGTGGCTGAAAAAGCACCGCCCGGAAATATATAAAAAAACCTATAAGTTCTTAATGGGCCTGGATTTTATAATATATCGCTTCTGTGGTGTATGTGCTACAGACTATACCATGGCAAGCGGTACTTTATGTTATGATGTTGTAAACCGCAAATGGATAGATGAATTATTCAAAGTTTATGATATTGATATGGACAAATTTCCTCAAGTTTGCTGCTTTGGTGATGTAGTAGGAAAGGTTATGCCGGATGTCGCAGTAGAATTAGGATTAAGTACCGAAACTAAAGTAGTTATGGGAGCACAAGATCAAAAAGTTGCCGCTATAGGAGCAGGCATAGACAATGGTGTTATAACATTATCCATGGGTACGGCCAGTGCCATATCTTCAATAACCAATAAACACTTGATCGATAATACAATGAAAACTGCATGTCATGGATTTGACCGCCAGCGTTGGATTATGGAAAACGCTGTGGGGACATCAGGTTCTGCGCTGAAATGGGTAAAGAATACAATGTTTTCCAACATGTCTTATAAAGAAATGGATGAGCTGGCTTCTCAGGCCCCTCCGGGTTCAAAGGGTGTATTCTTCTATCCGAGCCTGTACAAAGGAAATAGAAACAAAAATAACGGTACTTTATACGGATTAGGCCTGGAAACCACTCAAGGTGATATTATTCGTTCTGTACTTGAGGGTATAGCCTACAAAATAAAAGAGTGCATTGATAGCCATAGACAAATAAACGAAGATGTTCGCAATACTAAAGAAATACGTATATTTGGAGGTGGTGCCGTAAGTCCGGTATGGTGCCAGATTATATCAGATATAACAGATATGAAAGTTGTTGTGCCTCGAACTCACGAAACAGGAAATCTTGGAGCTGCCATTTGTGCAGGTATTGGAGCTGGAGTATATAAGAATCTCAAGGACGCTCAGCAGATAGCAGGAGGAGTCGGTTCAGTGTATATACCCAGAGAGGAGAACAGGGAAGTATACAGGAATGGATATGAAGCTTTTTTGGCATTAAAAGACATGCTTGAAAAGAATTAATGAATTAAATAATGCAATGCAAAAACACTGAAATAAATTTTGTAAACATAGATGATAAATAAAATCAATATAAAGGAGCTGTTATTATGCTTTATGCAGGAGTAAGTGAAAGAGTTATTACACCCGATTTTCCAACATTGTTAGCTGGTTATCCATTTCCACAGGACCGCTACCATACATCAGTGCATGATGATTTGATGGCTCACTGCTTTTATTTAAGAAATGGTGAAACAGAAGTTGCTATTATTACTCTTGATTTAATATGTTTTACAAAACGCAGAGTAAAAATGGTGAGAGAACATATAAGGAGGACTTGTGGTATTCCGGAGAAAAACATCATAATCTCAGCCACTCACACTCATTCAGGGCCTGTTTGCGGCAGCGTGCCTTTTGAGTTCTGGGACGACAGGAAGGAAATGTATCCTTATTTTCTTGACCAAGTTTGCATTAAGATCATAAACGGAATTAAAGAAGCTAAATTGAATGCTTTTCCTGCAAAAATAGCCATGGGAAAAGGATATTGCGGCAAGGAGCAGGGTGTTGGAGGAAACCGCAGGCATAAAGATGGCCCTGCAGATCCGGATGTCTGGGTAACAGCAATCAAAGACCAGAATGACAAATTAAGAGGCGTACTGGTGAATTATGCATTACATCCTACTTTCCTTCATGCTGAAAGCAAAGTCATTACAGCAGATTATCCCGCTTACATATATGAATATTTCAAAAAGCAGGATAATGAACTGGTAGTAGGATTCCAAACCGGTGCAGCGGGCAACCAGTCCTCACGCCATTTCCGTACAGGACAAACTTTTGAGGAAGCAAAGCGTGTCGGTTATGCAATTGCTTCTGAAGCTGAAAGGGTAATAGCAGAATTATTTTTTGATAATAATCCGAAGCTATTTACAGATTGTAAGGAGATAATGCCTTCACTAAAGCACATTCCCTCTCTTGAGGAGGCAAAAGCCAAAAAGGAAGAAGCAGAGAGAGGACTTGAAAATTCAAGGAAGAACAATGAACCTTATGCTATCCAGCGTACCTGGGAGTGCACAACATTTGGGGCTAACAGAATGTACAGGATAGCCAAGGCTGGAAAAGAAGTTTTAGAGGGAATGCTTACAAATTCGCCCTTCGAAATATTTGTCCTGGGTATCGGAGATAACAGAATAGTAACAGTACCGTGCGAAATCTTCGTAGAGTATGCACTGAGATTAAAAAAAGAATCACCCTATAAGAACACTTATCTGGCTTCAACTTCCAACGGTTATGGAAGCGGATATGTTTATACTCCGGAATCTCTTAAAGAGGGTGGTTATGAACCATTAGGGTCAATTTATGCAGATACGGTCGGGGATGAAATAGTAGATGCAGCATTGGAATTGCTAAGAAAGTGATTATTAGATAGTAAGAGTTCATCTTTGCTTTAGTACTATGGAGGGGAATTTTTTGAAAATTTTAGAATCTGAAATTACAAAGCTTGCCGGCGAATACAGGGATAAGGTGCTTGAGCTCACAAAAGAGCTGTGCACCATCCCCTCTCCTTCTGGAAATGAAATTTCCAAGGTGCGTTTTATAAAAGTGCTCCTGGACAAGACCTATGGTGGCGGGGCAGTAATTGATGAGGAAGACAACCTGGTATATAAAATGAAGGGCAGGAATTCAGAAAAGTGTATCCTAATTTCTGCTCATACCGATACAGTTTTTCCTGAAAACACACCACTTGTAATCCGTCAGGAAGGTAACAGGCTTTACTGCCCGTCTATTTTGGACAATTCAATAAACTGTGCAGCCCTTTTCTATGGAATTGGTGTTTTAAAAGACATTGGTATTATGCCTGAATATGACATGATATTTGCTTTTAATTCCGGAGAGGAGGGGACAGGCAATTTAAGAGGCATCCGGAAACTGGTGAAAACTTATGGCAAAAGCCTTCTTCTTGTTATGTCGCTGGATTTGGGATATCAGGAGGTTATTACCCGCGCTGTAGGCTCAAGCCGTTACCGTGTAACTGTTAAGACTGAAGGAGGCCATAGCTGGTTTGCATCAGATAGAGTAAACTCCATTGCTGTGCTTGCGCAGATCATTAGCAGGATTTATGAAATACCCATGGGAAATAATCCAAAAACCACATATAATGCAGGGGTAATTTCCGGAGGCAGGAGTGTCAATACAGTTGCACCGGAAGCAAGTTTGCTTCTGGATATTCGTTCAGAAAATAACCAATCTCTCGAAAATTTAAAATCAATGATTATGAGTATTATTGATGAGGCAAGGGGACAAGACAGGACTATAGAGGTTACAAATATTGGTGACAGACCCTGTGGTGATGGCAAAGTTTCACCTATAGTTAGCAATATTATTAATTATGTAAACAAAAAGTTTGACATGGCTCCTGAAGAGATTGCTGCCTCCACAGATGCAAATATTCCATTGTCTTATGGAATACCGGCATTCGTAACAGGTGTTGCTGTTGGAGAAAATGCACATTCGATGGATGAGTACATTGAACAGGATTCGGTGGAAAAGGGCCTGGAGATATTTTTTACTTATTTATTGGAAATAGGGAAGGGGACATTCCTTCCCTAAATCACTTTCCCTGGATTTAAGATATGCAACGGATCAAAGGCATTCTTTATTGAACGCATTAACTCTATCTGCCTTTTTCCCACGGACTCAACAAGGAATTGCTTTTTAGCGTGACCTATTCCATGCTCACCTGAAACCTGTCCGCCTAATTCTGATGCTTTTTTGTACATAGCATTCATTACTGTTTCAAGTTTTTGTTGCCAGACTTCATCTGAAAGATCATCCTTGCAGACATAAACATGTATATTACCGTCTCCTGCATGTCCAAAGCTTCTGATTCTTATTTCATGTTCTTTTTCAAGAATCTTGATGAATTTGACAAATTCAGTAATTCTGTCTCTGGGGACTACAACATCGCACTCGTCCATGTCAGGTGTAGAGCTTTTTATTGCTTCAAGGAATGCTCCTCTTGGAACCCATATGGACTCCTGGCGTTCTTCGGTATCTGAAATAAAGACATCAACAGCTCCTTCATCAAGGCATATTTTTGCTACATCATCATAAATACTCTCGATGTATTCCTTTGAACTGCCGTCAAATGAAAGAATAAGATAAGCTTCTGCGGATTTATCAGGGAATTTTCTTCCTAAATACATTTCTGCTGCTTCAATAACTTCTTTTTCCATGAATTCAATGGCAGTTGGAATAACTTTGGATTTAATTATTTTTGGAACCGTATTAATACATGATTCAAGATCTTTAAAAGGAACCAATAAACTTATCGTTTTCTTGGGAACCGGTAAAAGACTTAACAGCAGCTTTGTTACAATCCCAAGGGTACCTTCCGAGCCAATGAATAAGTTCTTAAGGCTGTAGCCCGAGCTGTTCTTGGCAATTTTGCCTCCCACTTCAATTATTTCACCGTCAGGGAGCACCACTTCCATACCCATCACATAATCCCGGGTTACGCCATATTTAATTGCCCTCATCCCTCCTGCATTGGTCATTACATTTCCACCTATTGTGGCCGATTTCTCACCGGGATCTGGAGGATAGAGCAGGTCTTTATCTAAAGCTGCTTTAGCGAGATCCATTAGTAGAACTCCGGGTTCAACAGTTACAGTCAAATTGTTTTCATCAAATTCAAGGATTTTATTCATTCTGGACAAGGATAAAAGAATTCCTCCATATATTGCAACAGCGCCGCCGCAAAGACCGGTTCCGGAACCTCTTGGAGTTACGGGAATTTTCCTGCTATATGCATATTTCATAATCTTTGAAACTTCTTCTGTGCTAATAGCTTCTATAACCACTTCGGGCATGAATTTTCCATATATGGCCATTTCGTCGTGACTGTAATCATCATTTATTTCTTCTCCTGAAAAAACCCTGTCAGGCGAACATATGCTTTTGAAATAGTTAATGTCAGATTCTGTTACCTTATTATATTGCATAAAGATTCATCTCCCTTCTTTATTCTGTTAATTAACTCAGGGACTATTTGATATAAATCACCAACTATGCCGTAGTGGGCAACCTTAAATATCTGTGCATTTTTATCAATATTAATTGCAAAAATATGGTCGGAACCGCTCATACAGGCGGTAAACTGGATAGCTCCTGATATACCGCAGGTTATTATAAGTTTGGGCTTGACAGTTCTTCCGGAAAGCCCAATCTGCTGGGTATAATGAGCCCAGCCTGCTTCTACCAGAGGCCTTGTAACAGCTACCTGCCCACCTAATAGACTTGCAAGCTCCCCCAGCATGTCCAGATCTTTTTTGTTTTTCAGACCTCTTCCTCCAGCCACCAGCACATCTGCATCTGATATTGAAGGGAGTTTTTCTTTTGGAACAGTATCCAGCACTTTTATTCTTGACTCAAGTTGAGAAGGGGAGATGCTGCAAATTTCTATTGTCCCCTTGTAACCAGGCACACATTCGGCTCTGTTCATGATTTTGTACCTGACCGTTGCAAATTGAGGCCTTGTATAGGGAGTTATAATTTGTGCCATAATATTTCCGCCAAAGGCAGGACGTATTTGCACAAGATCTGTATTATCCCTTACTTCCAGAGAAGTACAGTCGGCGGTTAATCCGGTTCTGAATCTGACAGAAACCCTGGGTGCCAATGATCTGCCCACAAGGGTGGCTCCCACAAGTACTATGGAGGGTTTTGCCTTTAGTATGCAATCTTCAAAAGCATTGGCATATACATCGGCTCTATAATGTTTAAGTTCTTCATGTTGGTATACATATACCTTATCTACTCCGTAGTTGAGCAGTTCTTTGGCTTTGCTGTGGATATTGTCTCCAATGAATACACAGGAAATACTATGCCCGAGTTTTGCTGCCAGTTCTTTTGCTTTTCCGATTAATTCAAGTGTAACTGGATGGATGTCTCCGTTAAAGTGCTCAACATAGACTAGTATTCCCTTCCATTGGTTCTTATCAACCATGGTTCTCTGACTTTCAACAAGTGAGATTGCCTTTTCAGGACAATTCTTTATACAAATTCTACACATTTTGCAGGCAGAATTTATTTCAATGCGGTTGTTTTTTAGTTCTATTGCATTAAAGGGACAGGCCTGCACACACTTGTTGCATAAACTGCATTTTTCATGATATATTACCAACTTCTTCATATCCTAACTCCTTCAAAAAATATTTGCACTTTTCTTACCTCTTTTTCATTAAATAAATCTTAGCTTCTTTAAGGTTTCAGCCATTTTATCCGCCAGGTCAGCGGCATTTCCTTCCCATATAACATGCTCTGTATCTGTAGGAGGAGGGAATATTCTTTCTACAGTGGTGGCTGACCCCATAAGGCCGTATTTGGTTTCATCCTTATCGGATAAATCTTCAAAAGTCAGAATATTTACAGGTTTTCCGGCTGTCTGAAGTTTTCTTTTGTAAGAAGGAAGTCTTGGCTGCATAATATCTTTTTCAACAGTAATCAGGCAGGGATATGTGACTTCAAGAAATACCGCGCTTTCCGCCATATCTTGTTCCAAAATAATTTTCGTTTCATCAACATATCTTATGTCTGTTACCCATGTTACAAGAGGAATCTGAAGTAGTTCAGCCAGTGAAGGCCCTACCTGGGCAGTATCACCATCAGTGGTTTGTTTACCGCATATAATAAGGTCAAAATGGCCGATTGCTTTTATCCCCTGATAAAGAGCATAAGAAGTGGCAAGAACATCTGCACCTGCAAATTTTCTGTCAGTGAGAAGAAATCCTTCATCTACTCCCATCATATAGGCTTCCTTAATAATTTCCGATGCCTGTGGTGGTCCCATAGTTAGGACTGTTACTTTACCCTGGAGTTTTTCCCTGATCTGAAGAGCAGTCTCGATTGCGTACAAATCATAGGTGTTCATTTTACTTTCAACACCATCACGCTTTAAAACACCAGTTTTTTCATCCACCTCAACCTTAGTGGTTCCTGGAACCTGTTTAATACATACAAGAATATTCATACATACCTCCCTCTAAAATAGCTAGCTATTACATTATCTTTCTTACAAGATTTAAATGTTTTTCCATAATATCACAAGCAAGATCCGGATTATTGTTTTTTATAGCTTCATATATCTGGATATGCTGGTTTAGAAGCATTTTTGTATTTTCTCTGTTGTACAGTATCTTTTCCCTGTTAAATCTTATAGAACTTTCGAGTATATAGGTCATGCATTCAGAAGCTTTCAAAAGAATATAATTACCACTTATCAGGAATATGGCCTTATGAAATTCAATATCAGCTTTCGCACCTAGAACGGGGTCGTTCTTTTCCAGAGCACTTTCCATTAACTCCAGTGATTTTTTTAATAGTTCTAAATCAGAATTCTTGGCATTATTTGCTGCAATCTTAACTGCATTAACCTCTAACAGAGTTCTGAATTCAAGAAGGTCAGTTTCCATACTTTCGTTTTTTACAAATAAGGGTGCTATAGCATTAATAAAAGGAGCTATATTAAGATCTGATATGAATGTACCTTCTCCTGGCCGGACTTCAATAAGTCCAATTATTTCCATTGCACTGAAAGCTTCCCGGATTGATGCCCTGCTTACATTGAACATTTCCGCAAGTGTTCTTTCAGGAGGAAGCTTATCTCCTGCCTTAAGCTTACCTTCCTTTACCAGCAGGACTATTTGCTCTATTATTGATTGATATATTTTTTTCATGCTTATAGGATTTATATTCATAAGTATGCTCTACACCATACCTTTCTTCGAATTAATAACTAAATATGAATTTGTCAAATATATACAGTGGCTGAATTATAAACCAGCAGGTCAAAGTCTTGTAGTCATCTAAAGCCATCAAATAAAGCCTAAAGCCATAAAATGTTGAACAAAAAATGGCATAAATGCGGTATAAACACCTGGTGGTCAGACCACTAATAATATATATACGCTATAAATTTTAAAAATCCTTCTTTTTTTACAAAATAAATTGAAAAATTTTATTATATACCTATATCCGGCTGTATCTCGAATTTTTTACCCTTTAGATAATCCAGCATGCCTCTGCCTTTAAAATCAAAATAAAGTTTGTAGGCCCAGAGAGCCTGATATTTAACTTTGTACATACGATTAATGTCGTTTGTGCCATATTTTCCATCTCCTATGATTGGATGGCCTATATGGGCCAAGTGGGCTCTTATCTGATGGGTTCGGCCTGTAACCAGTTCAACTTCCAGCTTACTGACATCATTCTGGGGTTCATAGGAAAGAATTTTATACCTTGTAATAATTTCCTGATATCCAGGTTTTTTTTCTTCACTTATAAAAACCCTGCTTTTATTTTGATCTTTCATAAGATAGGCTTTTAACTCTCCCTGTTTTTTCTCCAGTTGTCCCTTTACAAGGCATAAATAGTATTTTTTTATTTCCTCTTTCTTTATTTTATCCAGCATGATTTTTAAACTTTCCCTGTTTTTTGCAATAATAACCAGCCCTCCGGTATTCCTGTCCAGTCTGTGGCACAGGGAAGGTGGGAAGGAATTAACATTTCGCGGATAGTATTCTCCTTTATCTATGAGGTATTGTTTGACCTGATCAATCAATGTATTTTCTGCTTGTTTCCTGTCGGGGTGTACGGGTACTCCTTGCTCCTTATTAACAATTAAAATATTTCTGTCTTCATAAACAACTGTGAAGTTTATCCTTGGTTTGCCGCTGTTTTCTATGGGTGCACCCATCAATATTTCATCAATAATATAGATATCAATTTTATTTCCTGAGTATACAATACAATCTTCTTTAACCCTTATGCCGTCTATTTTAATATCTTTCTTGCGTAAAGCTTTATATAATGCACTTACAGGCATATTAGGAAAACTTTCCTTTATAACTTTGGTTAATTTCATATTATTTTGTTTATCGCTTACAATAATTGAACGCATACTATTCTCCAAAATTCTGCATTATTTATTATTTATTATACATGCCAATAGCGCTTATGAATATATTTGAAGAAAATATAACCATCATTTTTAAATAGTATTATTCACCATGTTATAAAATGATATAATGCACATATGAGGAATTCTTCCATTTATATTATGATTGAACAAAATCTATAGGAGGCCTTTAAGATGATTCCTGAAATGATAAAAATTAAACTGGAGTATGAAGATAATTCGCTGCAAGATGTCGAAAGTAAACTGATTCAGGAAATTGACAGTTTAAAATTAAATATAAAAAAAGGTTCAAGAATAGCAATTACTTCTGGAAGCCGTGGAATAGACAGAATCCCATTATTGCTCAAAACTGTTGTTAAGAAAGTCAGGGAGCTGGGAGGAGACCCTTTTTTGGTGCCCTCTATGGGAAGTCATGGGGGCGCTACTGCTGAAGGACAGCTAAAAATACTCGAAGAGCTTGGAATTACTCCTGAAACTGTAGGAGCAAAGATTCTGTCATCCATGGATGTAGTTGAAATTGGGAAATTTATACCTTCTGATAAATCCGGAAAGAATACTTCAGAAAAAGTGGAAATACCGCTTGTAATGGATAAGAATGCATGGGACTCAGAGGGTGTAATAGTAATTAACAGGATAAAAAAGCATACTTCCTTTACCTCTGAAATAGAAAGCGGAATCCTTAAAATGATTGTAGTAGGTCTCGGCAAAAAAGTCCAGGCTGAAACCATCCATAGTTTTGGAACAAAGGGTTTAAGAGAATATTTGATACCTATGGCTGAAAGAATCCTGGCTACAGGGAAATTAATCGCAGGGATAGGAATTGTGGAAAATGCCTATGACAAAATTGCAGATATTAAGGCATTTAAACCTGAAGATATTGTTGAAGGGGAGAAAAAGCTCCTGAAAAAATCCCTTACATATTTGCCTTCGCTGCCGGTTAAAGAATTAGATCTATTAATTGTTGAGCAGTTAGGAAAGAATATAAGTGGAACAGGAATGGATACCAATGTTATCGGGAGGATGAAAATTCAAGGGGAGCCGGAGCCTGAAACTCCGAAGATAGGGAAAATAGTGGTACTTGGACTGACAAAGGAAACTGAAGGTAATGCCTACGGAATAGGACTGGCAGATTTTATAACAAGGTCTGTTTTTGAAAGTATTAACTTTAAAGCTATGTATGCCAATGCCATGGCATCTACTTTTATTGAAAGGGCTAAAATACCTGTCATAGCTTCATCAGAAGAAGAAGCAATTGATATGGCGTTAAAGTCAAGCGGTATAAAAGATTATGATAAAGCAAGAATAATTAGAATAAAGAATACTCTGTCTCTGGATGAGATGTGGGTGTCTCCTTCAGTATTCAGACAGTTGAAAGAATCCGGCCATAAGGTTAATGTGGTTAATGATTAATAAAAATAATGTAAAATGAATTAGGTTGGTGAATGGGAAAAATTCAATATTAATATTTTTTCTACATTGTGGTACAATATATCTAAATAGTTAAAAATTTCTCAAACATTATTTACAATTATATTTACTTAGGTTATGCTATTATTGTATTTACAAGTGTAAGATGGAAGGGAGAATTACTTTATGAAGGAATATTTAGCAATTGAAACTATATTTGCAAGAGAAATACTCGATTCAAGAGGAAATCCAACAGTTGAAGTGGAAGTTTTAACTGAGGGCGGCTATATAGGAAGGGCAGCTGTTCCGTCAGGTGCATCCACAGGCGCTTTTGAAGCAATAGAACTTAGAGACGGTGATAAGAGCAGATATTTAGGCAAAGGTGTTCAAAAGGCCGTTGAAAACGTAATCAATATAATTGCCCCGGAAATTGAGGGAATGAATGTATTTGACCAGGTTGCCATTGACAAGAGAATGCTTGAACTGGATGGCACACCTAATAAGAGTAAATTAGGCGCAAATGCTATACTGGGAGTATCCCTGGCAGTTGCTAAAGCTGCAGCTGAAGCTCTGGGTATAGGACTTTATCAGTACATAGGCGGTGTGAACGCAAAAACCTTGCCTGTGCCTATGATGAATATAATTAACGGTGGAAAACATGCAGACAACAGTGTTAATATCCAGGAATTCATGATTATGCCTGTTGGTGCAACCAGCTTTAAATCTGCTTTACAAATGTGTGCAGAAGTATTCCATAATCTTAAAAAAGTATTGAAAGAAAAAGGCTATAGCACAGCTGTAGGTGATGAGGGAGGATTTGCTCCGGATTTGAAGACTGATGAAGAAGCAATACAGGTAATTCTGGAAGCAGTTGAACGTGCAGGATATACTCCTGGAACAGACTTTAGAATTGCCATTGATGCAGCTGCAAGCGAAATGTATGGCGCTGCAAAAGCAAAAGGACAGGAAGGCAAATACTATTTCTGGAAGAGCGATATTATGAAGACAAGAGAAGAAATGGTTGATTTCTGGGCCGAATTAGCTGAAAAATATCCAATAATCTCTCTGGAAGATGGATTGGACGAAGAGGATTGGGAAGGCTGGAAAATGCTTACCGAGAGACTTGGAAATAAAATTCAGCTGGTTGGAGATGACTTATTTGTTACAAATACCGAAAGACTTGAAAAAGGTATAAATCTTGGAGTTGCTAATTCTATACTTATTAAGGTTAATCAGATTGGTACTCTTACTGAAACATTAAATGCAATCCAGATGGCTAATCGCGCCGGATATACTGCTGTTACATCACACAGATCCGGTGAAACTGAAGATACTACCATTGCTGATATTGCAGTTGCTACAAATTCAGGCCAGATTAAGACCGGAGCACCTTCAAGAACTGACAGGGTTGCAAAATACAATCAGCTTCTGAGAATAGAAGAAGAATTAGGAGAAGCAGCAGAATATCCGGGACTTAAAGCATGGTTTAATTTAAAGAATAAATAATAGTCTGTCAGCAAGTTAAAACGTTAGATAAGAATTAAACAAGTCCTTTTATATCTGCTTTAGAGTGAATTTATAGTATTATAAAAGGACTGTCAATAACTTTTGAAAATGTCACCTAAAAAGACTAAAAAAACGAGTTAATTATCTTGTGAAAATGTCACTTAAAAATAAAAAAAGTGGTGTTGGAATCTGTAAAATGAAAAAGCATTATTGA
>DULL01000035.1 GCA_012840395.1 Clostridiaceae bacterium
TACTATTGGTTCTGGGTAATGTACCCCTTGTACTGATATTTTCATTTTTCATATCTGTTGTTGTATATAATAAGAGTGAATTTATAAGATCCTTTACCAGGGCAGCTTTTTATTTTCCTGCTGTATCGAGTGTTGTAAGTATAGGTTTGGTTTGGAAATGGATATTCAACCCTATGTATGGAATACTAAACTATGTACTTGGGGTTTTCGGGATAGAAGGAGTAAACTGGCTTGGTGATAAGAGGTATGCGCTCCCGGCGTTAGTAATTGTACTCTTTACTTTATCGTTAGGACAACCGGTAATTTTATATATAGCGTCAATTGGAAATATTCCTGCAACATATGCAGAAGCTGCAGAAATCGATGGTGCCTCTAGATGGGCACAGATATGGAAGATAATATGGCCATTAGTTAAGCCAACTACATTATATATTATAGTCATTACAACAATCAATTCATTCCAGACATTCGCCATTGTGCAGCTGTTAACAGGAGGCGGTCCTTTTTACAGTACCTCAACAATAGTGTTCCAGCTCTATAAGACAGCATTTGAATTTGGTGAATTTGGTCTGGCGACAGCTATGGGAGTAATATTGGCAGTTATTGTAGTGGTAATATCTGTTTTCCAATACAAGTATTTATCCGCTGATATAGAATATTAAAAACTTTTTTAAGCTCCGGCGTAAAAAACTTATAATTGAGGAGTTGGAAACAAGTGACTGCTAAAAAAGTTAAAATCTTAGGAAAAAAGAAAAATAAACCGGTATCATATATATCATTATCCATTGTATTAATATTAGCATTATTGTTTTTATTTCCTTTTTACTGGATGATAAGCAATTCATTTAAGTCGCTATTTGTGGCTATATCCATACCACCGGAATGGTTCCCTAAAGAACCAATAATAGATAATTATGTACAGTTATTCAGACACAATACTTTCCGCTGGTTGTTAAACAGTATTATAGTATCTGCGGGGACAACCATACTGGTGCTTCTTACCAGTTCAATGGCAGGTTATTCTCTGTCAAAAAAGGAGTATCCGGGCAGGGATGTTATATTTTGGCTATTTGTGGCTGTAATGACTTTGCCGAAGCAGGTTTTGCTAGTTCCATTATTTATATTGATGAGAGAATTGAACCTATTTGATACTTATACAGGTTTAATTGTTCCTGCGGTAGGTTGGCCATTTGGAGTATTTCTTATGAAGCAGTTTACCCAGACCATGCCATCGGAATTGTTACAGTCGGCAGATATAGATGGATGCAATGAGTGGCAGAAGTTTGTCAAGATAGTTTTACCGCTGGTAAAGCCTGGGCTTGGAGCTCTTGCAATATTTACATTCATGTCCTCATGGAATGACTATTTCTGGCAGTTAATCATGATAAAACGTACAACAATGAAAACACTGCCTTTAGGTGTGGCAGGTTTTCAGGAAGAGTTCAACAACAATTATGGAATAATGATGGCAGGCAGTACACTTGCATCACTGCCCATGCTGGTAGTATTTCTGGTATTTCAGAAGTATTTTACACAAGGTATTACTCTGGGTGCAGTAAAAGGATAAGAATCAGGTAGTTTATTATGAATAATAACGGATGTATGATACAAGTCAGACAGGCGTATGTTTATCTTCTTGGGATAATAAAATACGCCTGTTTTTGCCGGCCAATCATTTATAACCAATTCAAATCATGTCTTTTAATAATAATTCTCTCATTTTAGAAATATATGTTTTCATTTATATGAAAATTTTGACAAATTAATTAATTATGTGATATAATCAACATAGATCAATAAAGTTTAATATTATCCTTTTCGTAATAATATAACAAAGACAATCATACAATAAATTGAATTGTGTATATATTACGCTATTTAACAACATCATTAAGTGTGGATTCCGTGTAACTACTTATTCTGCATTTAAACTACTTCATTGTAAAAACTAATATAGGGAGCTTAGGCAACTTACTAATTTTAAGATAATTTAATATATGTATATCAATAAAAAATATATATATAAACTAAACTATCTATAAATTAAAAGGAGGATGGTTTATGTCAAAAAAATTAAGATTAGTAATTGCTTTTATACTGTGCATCGCAATTCTAGGTAGTTTATTTGCTGGCTGCCAAAAAAAGGATCAATCTGGAACCGGTACAGATACTCCGGGGACAACTCAAGATGACAAAGGTAAGCAAGATCAAAGTGCTGAAAAAACAACAATTACTTTCTGGTTTTATCCCAGATATGTTGTTGAAGGCAAAGAAAACGGCGTATATGAACAGGAACTTATAGACGCTTATGTAAAAGAGAATCCCAATGTTGACATCGAATTTGAAATGCTTGCCTGGAACCAGGGACCTGAGAAAATAAACATTGCGATTTCTTCTAACGCAATGCCTGACAGTGTATTTGACTATCCAGGCAGAATAATCGGTTATGGGGCTCAGGGAGTACTTGCAGACCTTAATTTCATGTTTACAGAGGAAGACAGGAAAGACATACCCCAGTCAATTCTTGACCATTGCATGCTTGGGGACAAAATTTACATGTATCCAACACATATATCTCCGGTAATAATGGGAGTA
>DULL01000036.1 GCA_012840395.1 Clostridiaceae bacterium
GTGTTTTCTCAATGACAGTATACCTTTTAAGCTGCTCTTGTGACATTAGATAATACACCTTGCCCTTCATAGTGACATTTTATCAAAATAATTAACAAGGTGACATTATCATAAAATAAACACATAGCTTGTATTTGACCTTTGTAAAATTATCTATCTTCTGATATAATTCAATTGCATTATATGGAAAGGAATAGTCTCAGGCTATGATGAAAAAGTGCAATTATATATCGGAAGCATTGAGTAAGAAGCTTAGTTTTTTGCTTTTTTTGATTTGTAGTCTAACAGGTGCAATACTGGTTGTTATATGCGCTTCCAAATATGGACCGGCTATATCTACAGATTCTGTCGCTTACATATATTCTGCCAAAAGTCTGCTTGCAGGAGAAGGTTATGTTTACTTTGGATATCAGTCTGCTTTTATACAATGGCCTCCCTTATATCCTTCACTGCTGGCATTGTTTATTGCTTTAGGAATTGAAGGATGGTCGGCAGCCCTCTATATTAATGCAGTTATTTTTTCAGGCGTAATTTTTTTGACAGGATTATGGCTGCTTAAAAATTCAAGGAGCCATGTGATAGCTTTTCTTGGTTCTTTATCAGTTTTATTTTCTATCCCTGTTTTTCATGTGTCAAAATATGTTTGGTCTGAACCTTTATTTATATTGCTGATTTTATTATTCATTATTCATATTGGTGAATATCTTAAAAATCAAAAAGTCCTGGATTTTTACCTGGCAGCCATATTCAGCTCACTGGCTTTTCTGACAAGATACAGCGGTGTAATTGTTGTACTGGCTGGTTGTGCAGTTCTTCTGCTTAAAAGAAATAAATGGTTTGACAAGATAAAGGATATAATAGTTTTTGGTTTGATTTCCGGATTACCATGGTTATTATGGGTTGTGAGGAATTACATGGTATCTTCCACATTGATGGGTGCCAGAACACCCTCCAATTATACTCTTCGGCAAAATATAAGCTTTGCATTAAAAACAATATCTTCCTGGTTTATTCCCGGCTCAGTGCTGCAGAATTTTCTAAGTTATGGCATTGTACCTGCCCTGGCAATAGCAATGTTGATTCTGGGAATAGCGCTTTATGTTACCCCTCTTCTGGCAGATGGAATTAAAAAAATATCAGATTTACGGGAAACTTTTATTCCAGTGGCAGCTCCCTTAGCTATTATTGTTTTTTATATACCCTATCTTGTTATATCTGCTTCTTCAATAGCTTTTGATACTATTGACGACAGGCTAATGTCTCCTGTATTTGTGCCATTGGTCTTAATTCTGCTATATGTCTTAGCATTGATTTTGAATACTATTGATGATAGTAAAAATAAAAGAATTAATTTATATTTCCTTTCAGGTATATTATTAATATTCCTTATATACCCTGCTGTTAAGGTCGTTGGTAATGTCCGGCAGTCAATAACGGAAGGCGCGGGAGTTTTTTCAACAGATAGATGGCATAATTCCGACCTTATAAACTATATTAAAGAAAATCCTCTAAACGGTGCCATTTACAGTAATAATCCCGATGCAATATATGTAATATCCGGACTGACTGCAATGTATACCCCTAAGAAAAACAGTTTATATGAATATGGGCTTGAAAAATTTAAAGACTCTTTAACCGGTAATTTCAATTCATACATTGTTTGGTTTAACGGGAATAATCCAGGCACTATTTATAATGTTGAAGAACTTGGTCTTTATTTTAAGATTGAACCAGTAAAAGAATTATCGGATGGAATTATATACATTATAAAATAATGATATAAAATAATAGAAAAAAATATAGAGAATTATCATAATGCAAAGGTAGAAAATTTCCGGTTGTGCCGTTATGATTGGCACATATTGAGGAAATTCTATTACTAGTAAGATAGGAGATAAGGAGATTTTATGAGTATCGCAAAAAAACTGTATTTTTTTATTGTATCAATGCGTCCAAAACAATGGATAAAGAACGGTTTTGTATTTGCAGGACTAATTTTTTCAAGGTCATTTCTTAGTGTGAAACCTGTATTAACAACATTTTTTGCTTTTATACTGTTCTCCATAATATCAGGAGGAGTATATATAATTAATGATGTGGTTGACAGAAAAAAAGATGCTATGCATCCAAAAAAGAAAACCAGGCCTCTTGCTTCTGGAAAAATAAAGGCAGGAGAAGCTTTAGTGTTTGCTGCAATAGTCCTGGGTGCAGGCTTTTGCCTTTCATATATACTAAGTATTTCATTGTTTTATATTCTTGTTACATATTTCCTTATGACTCTTGCCTATTCATTAAAACTTAAAAATATAGTAATCCTTGATGTTATTATTATAGCTATGGGTTTTGTATTAAGAACAGTGGGTGGAGCAGTTGCCATACAGGTTACTATATCCCCGTGGCTTATTTTATGTACTACTTTACTGGCCCTTTTCCTGGCTCTTAACAAGAGGAAGAATGAATTATTGGTTTTATCAGATGACGCCGCACATCACAGAAAAATTCTTGAGGAATATTCACCTGAGCTTATAGATCAGATGCTTTCAGTGGTAACTTCCACCACTGTTATGTCCTATGCTCTTTATACATTTAACGCAGGAAAATCCTATTACATTATGTTAACTATTCCCTTTGTATTATATGGAATTTTCAGATACCAGTACCTGGCTTCCACCAAAGATATGGGAGGCAGCCCTGAAATGGCGCTATTAAAGGACAAGCCGCTTCTTATAGATGTTATACTCTGGATAATAACCAGTATAGTTATTGTATGGCTGTTTTATTAAGTTTTTTCAACAATCACAGGCATTGTTCTTTATTTAAGCAAGTTTCGACTCTGATTAAGATAAGGAATTTGTATTAAAACAATATTAAACTAAAAAAGAAAAAAGTGAAGGAATGTCCCTCTTCTTGACTCTGCCATCGGAATATTATAATATTAGAATATATTAATGTTGCAATTCAGTGGGAGGAGATTTATGTCACGGAAAGTTTTGATAGTAGGCGGGGTAGCCGGCGGGGCGAGTGCAGCAGCCAGACTTAGAAGGCTTGATGAAGATGCGGAAATCATTATCTTTGAAAAAGGCCGGCATATATCTTATGCTAATTGTGGACTACCCTACTATATAGGTGGGGTAATCGAAGAGGAAGACTTTTTGGTTGTGCAGACTCCAGAAGCAATGAAAAGCAGGTTTAATATTGATGTACGGGTTAACAGTGAGGTTATAAGCATTGATCCTCATAAAAAATCAATAGAAGTACATGACAAGATAAAGGATATTCTTTATAAAGAAACATATGATTATCTCATCCTTTCACCGGGAGCAGAACCGATAAGGCCAGATGTACCAGGAATGTTCGGAGATAAGGTGTTCACTCTAAGAACCATATTCGATACCAATAAAATAAAAGAATATGTTGACTCTGTAAAGCCAAAGAGGGCTGTGATAGTGGGAGCTGGCTTCATAGGCCTGGAAATAGCTGAAAATCTTCATAAAAGAGGCGTAAAAGTAACTATTGTTGAACTTGCAGACCATGTTATGGGTCCTCTCGATTTCGATATGGCAGCCATTTTACATCAACATTTGAAGGAAAATGGTGTTGAGTTATATTTAAATAATAGTGTGCGTTACTGCAGAGATGAAGGCTCATATAATATAATTGAACTCACTAGCGGAGAAACTATAAAAACCGACATGATAGTACTAGGGATAGGAGTAAGGCCGGATACAAAACTTGCATCAGATGCAGGACTGAAAATAGGAGCAACGGGTGGAATTTTAGTAAATGAATATATGCAGACCTCCGACCCTTATATATATGCTGTAGGAGATGCTGTAGAGATAAGAGATTTTTTAAGCGGCCAACCGGTACGTATACCCCTTGCAGGACCGGCAAATAAGCAGGGGAGGATAGCGGCTGATAATATTTGCGGAAGAAAGGAAAAATACACCGGCACTCAGGGTACATCCATATTGAAAGTATTCGATATTACTGCAGCATGCACAGGGAATAATGAAAGGATACTTAAGAGAAATAAGGTAGATTATGAAAAATCCTTTATCCATACCGCCAGTCATGCAACTTACTATCCAGGAGCAGTTTCCATGAGCATCAAACTTATATTTGAGAAGAAAGATGGAAAAATCCTTGGCGCACAGATTGTAGGTTACAAAGGGGTGGATAAGAGAATAGATGTAATTGCAACTGCCATAAGGGCAGGAATGACTGTATTTGATCTTGGTGAACTGGAACTTGCTTATGCACCTCCCTTTTCTTCTGCCAAAGACCCGGTGAATATTTCAGGATATGTGGCATCAAATATTCTAAAGAAAGATGTAGCTGTTTTCCATTGGGATGAAGTAGAATCCATTGATCCGGATAATTCTATTCTACTTGATGTAAGGACTGAAGAGGAACACAGGCAGGGGACAATAAAAAATTCAATTAATATTCCTTTAGATGAATTGAGGGAACGATTGGATGCCCTTCCGAAGGATAAAGAGATATTTGTATTCTGCCAGGCAGGCTTAAGAGGATACATAGCTTCAAGAATCCTTTTACAGAAGGGTTTTAAAAAAGTTAAAAATTTAAGCGGAGGATATGAGACTTATCAAGTAGCGATGCAAAAACAATCAAATGAGAAATTATATGATTATGATATATTGGTGAGGGAAAGCTTATTTCAGGAGGGTAAATTATGATAGACATGAAACAATATGAAAAAAAAGCTGAATTGCTTAAAGCCCTTGCCCATCCTCACAGACTGTGCATTGTTAAAGGACTTATGGAAAATAACTGCAATGTAACCCATATACAAAATTGCCTTGGGTTGCCTCAGTCTACTGTTTCTCAGCACCTTTCCAAGCTAAAGGCTGCTGGGATTATTGAGGGAAAAAGAGAAGGCTCGAACATATGCTATTCAGTTGTGAATAAAGACGTTATAAATATTATAAAGGTGCTGCTGGTGTAGAGGGACATTCCCTGAACCAAGCATCAAGAAGTCTCTTGCTTCTATAAGCGGGAGCTGAATTAATGCAAAATATAATAACAACCTTATTTAGTGGGAGATTGCTAGACCTCCATTGAATCCCCGAGCGAAGCGAGTTTGCTTGCAGCTTTAATTGTAATGGAAAATTTCCTGTGTTATAGAATACTAAGGGAACCTGCGGCATAAAAATATCGTAAAGATATTTTTATGTGAGGTGGCATTATAATGCGTAAATATATTCTTCTTGTTGTCATTATCGTCATGGTTGGTATTCTCGCGTCTGGATGCAGCATTCTTCAAAAATTAGGATTTATAGAGCCTGAAAATGATGAACTTCGTCCTGCAAGCAGTGTGGTTATGGAAGAGGAAATGGCCAGGAGGCTGGAAAACAAGTACCCAATTCGTCTATATTTTGCCAATGAAGATGGGACAAAGTTAAGGGTGGAGATTAGGTATATTGACGATTCTGAAACTGAAAAAGGAATTAACTATTTGGCTTCAATAATAGTTAATGAGCTGATTAATGGGCCTGCTGCCAAGGAAGGTTTACTTCCCACAATACCTGAAGGAACAAAATTAAATTTTGTAGAAGTAAAAGACGGAGTGGCTACAGTTGATTTAAGCAAAGAATTTGTAGATAATCATATGGGAGGAAGAAATGCAGAACAACTTACTTTGTATTCCATAGTGAATTCATTGACCGAGCTTAGTGAGATTCAAAAAGTGAAGTTTACAATTGATGGCAAGTCCCAGAAAGAATATAAAGGACATTTTAAATTTGATGTAGCATTTCCCAGAAATACTTCTATGGTAAGCAAGGAACCTGCTGTTTCAAGTATAACTGATACAGATGAATCTGAAGGCGGAGATGCAGGAGCGGAAGAAAAAGATTCCTTAGAAACCGATGTTAATATTAAAGATGAAGCCCTCGAGTAATATACTTGAGTATATTTAATCCTTTTTTAACGTTTATGTATATATTTATTTTTAATGGTAAATGTCTTATTGTTTTAGTTTAAAAAGGGCACTCCCCCAACTGAGGGAAAGAGATGCTTTTTCCTTAAGGAATGCCCTTTTAACTTATTATTGATGGGGACAGCAACCACCACATCTACTGAAATTTGGACAATTTGAAGGTTCTGTTTTTCTGCTTTGTATAATATTTACATTTGTAAAGATAGGGTCAAGGTCTGTACTTCCGCATTGCGGACATTTGATCTGTTTTTTTTCTCTCTGTGACATGCTTGCCATTATATTAAACTCTTCTCCGCATTTGGTACATTTTAGATCATAAAAAGGCATGTTTTTCACACTCCACACTTCTTAATTCTTAATAAAATACTTTATACTACCAGTTATTATATTATATATTATAACATGAACTTTGACATGAGAAATTATCATAGCGATTCATCCTAACCTTCGTCACAGAAGTGATAGTATTCTTGATATTTCTTTGATAAAATAATATGATATATTGTTATAGACGATGGAAACAATAATGTATTTAATTTATTAACAGTAGGTCTAATAAGAATTTAATGGATTTATTTATAAAAAGAGATTAATGTATAATGAGATTCATATAAAAATAGTATATTTATAATGATAGGATTTTAAGAAAAGAGAGGTTTAATATATGTCAAACAAAAAACGAATAGGAGTCATTTTCGGAGGCCGGTCACCTGAACATGAAGTTTCAAGAGTATCTGCTCAAAATGTTATAAATAATATAGACAGGGATAAATATGAGGTAGTGATGATTGGTATTACTAAAGACGGCCGCTGGCTTATATATGAAGGGCCTGTGAAAGAGGTCGGCACCGGGGGATGGCAGGCTATAGCTGAGGCAAATGAAAAAAACAATAAAATTAATGTTTTTGAATTGTTTTCAGGAGATAAATCTTCCGAATCTTTGAAGAATATCTGCAAAAGGCTTGATATAGTTTTCCCTGTTCTTCATGGGTGCAATGGAGAAGATGGAACAATACAGGGAATGTTTGAACTTTTTGGAATCCCTTATGTAGGGTGTGGAGTGTTGAGTTCTGCACTGGCAATGGATAAAGCTTATTCAAAGTTGATATTTGAAAAATATTCCATTCCAATAGGTAAATACCTGGTTTTTGACAGATCAGAGATAAATGAGGATAATATACATGGTATAATAGAAAAGGTTGAGGCAGTACATACATACCCATGTTTTGTAAAGCCTTCTAATACGGGTTCTTCCATTGGCGTAAGCAAAGCCCGTGACAGGAATCAGCTTGTAGATGCAATTTATTTGGCATCTAGGTATGACAGTAAAATTCTTATAGAAGAATATATTGAAGGCGGCGAATATGAGTGTGCTGTTTTGGGAAATAAAAAACCTGAAGCCTCTGTAGTAGGTGAAATTATTCCTTGTAATGAGTTTTATGACTATGAGGCAAAGTACAGCCCTGATAGCACCTCTAAAATTGTAATACCTGCCGAATTGCCAGAAGATATTTCTAATGAGATAAGAAAATATGCCATTGAAGCATTTAAGGCCTTAGAATGTTCCGGCCTTGCCAGAGTAGATTTTTTTGTGCAAAAAGGAACCAATAGAGTTTATATTAATGAAGTTAATACTCTTCCTGGCTTTACAAACATAAGTATGTATCCCAAGCTTTGGGAGGCAACAGGCATAAAATACTCCGAATTAATTGATAGATTGATTAATCTAGCGCTGGAGAGATTCCAGGACAGAAAAAGAGAAATTGATATTTAGTCTGGGAGGCACAGCTATGGATAAAGATGTTATTATTTCCGTAAAAGGAACGCAGACATTATTTAATAATGAAAAAAGTGAATTAGAGTTGATTACTGAAGGAAAATACTATAAGGATGGTGATGCCTATCTTATTACCTATGATGAAAGTGAAGTAACAGGAATGGAGGGTACTACCACAATATTAAAAGTTGCAGACGGAGTTGTAACATTAATGAGATGCGGTTCCATTAATTCCATTTTTATGTTCCAGCGGGGGCAAAAACATATTTCTTATTATGATACTGAATATGGAACGTTTTCTGTAGGTGTTGTCACAAATGATCTTAATATAAATGTTAATGATAATGGCGGAGAAATAAGAGTTGGTTATCAGTTGGAATTTAACAATAATAGGTCAGGATATAATGATTTTCATATGTTAATCAGAGAGGCAGGAAATACAGATGATAAATATAATAGACGATATAAAACTGGAAATTAGAGAAACTATTAAGAAAGCTATTATTAAATCACAGGAAAATGGCCTTCTTCCGGCTGTTGAAATACCTGAAATAAATATTGAAATTCCCAGGGAAAAGGAGCATGGAGAGTTTTCATCAAATATTGCCATGCAGATTACCAGACTGGTTAAGAAACCACCGAGACAAACAGCGGAAATAATTATTAACAATATGGAACTGGATGACAGCAATATTGCGAAGGTAGAATGTGCAGGACCAGGCTTTATGAATTTCTATCTCAGCAGAAAGTGGTTGTCTCAAACTCTTAAGAATATCCAAAAAGAGAAGGAAGACTACGGTAAATCCGATATTGGTAAAGGCCAAAAGGTAATGGTGGAGTTTGTCAGCGCAAATCCTACAGGGCCTTTACATATGGGCAATGCCAGGGGAGGGGCACTTGGAGATTGTATAGCAAGCGTGCTGGAAGCTTCGGGATATAAAGTGCACCGTGAATTCTATATAAATGATGCCGGAAATCAGATCGAGAAGTTTGCATTATCCTTGGAAGCCAGATATATTCAGCTTCTCAAAGGTGAAGAGGCGGTTGCGTTTCCTGAAGACGGTTACCATGGGGAAGATATTATAGAGCATATGAAAGACTTTATAGCTCTTCATGGGGATAAATATCTTAATGTTAATCAGGAAGAAAGACGAAAGGAATTTGTAAAGTTTGCCCTGGAGAGAAATTTAAAGAGAATAAAGTCTGATCTGGAGAATTATGGGATTAAATTTGACACCTGGTTTTCAGAACAATCCCTGTATGACAGCAATGAGATATATGATACTTTAGACTTTCTGAGAAGCAGAGGATATTTAATGGAAAAAGATGGGGCTACCTGGTTGATAGGTGAGAAACTTGGTCTGGAAAAGGATGAAGTGCTTGTAAGAAATAATGGAATTCCTACATATTTTGCGTCTGATATTGCCTATCATAAGAACAAATTCCTGATACGAGGATTTGACAGGGTTATCAACCTTTGGGGAGCAGACCACCACGGCCATGTAGCCAGAATGAAGGCTGCTGTCGGGGCATTGGGAGTGGATCCTAAAAAATTAGATATAGTATTATTCCAGCTTGTTAGGTTATATAGAAATGGCGAAATTGTCAGAATGTCCAAGAGAACCGGCAAAGCAATTTCTCTTGGAGATCTTTTGGAAGAGGTAGGACAGGATGCCGCCAGATTTTTCTTTAATATGAAAGCCGCAGGAAGCCATCTGGATTTCGATTTGGATTTGGCTGTACAGCAGTCAAATGAGAATCCGGTGTATTATGTACAGTATGCTCATGCAAGGATATGCAGCATGCTTAAACTATTGTTGGAGGACGGAATTCAAGTCCCAAGTGCTGAAGAGGTAAACCTGGAGCTTCTTCAGGAAAAAGAAGAAATTGAGCTTATCAAAAAACTTGCAGAGCTACCGGAAGAAGTTAAAATTTCTGCAGAAACCCTTGAACCAAGCAGGTTAACCCGTTATGTTATGGAAGTTTCCTCCTTGTTCCACAGTTTCTATAATGCTTGCAGAGTAAGAGGAGTGGAGGAGGATTTGATGAAAGCAAGGTTGGTTCTTGTGGAATGTACAAGAATTGTAATAAGGAACACATTAGATTTACTTAAAATAACTGCGCCTGAGAGAATGTAGGGAAGTGGCTCAATTTACTTCAAGAACTGTATGCTCCGAGCCTTAGAGCCTGTAAATTCACTTCGGGGCAAATCAAACTCACAAAATAACTATAAAAAGGAGATAAGGAAGTTATTTTGTTCAGACAGTGATTTGCCTTATCCTCAGTCGGATTAACAGGCTCTACAGTCTCTACGCATATGTTCTTTCAGTAAGTGAGCCACTTTCGAAGTAAAAAGGAATGCCGCAAGTTACGGATTTTTCTTGCCTTATACATCAACAATCCGTAAGCTTTGTTCATAGGTTATGCATGCAAATCAAAAATTCTGGAGTTAGTATGGAGGGAAAATCAAACTCACCTCTGGGGTTTTCTTTTTATCTTGTTCTTTTGGGGACGCAGGGTTATATCATTTACTACCATGTTTTTTCCTGAGCAAAGAACATATTCTACAGCATCGGCTATTTGATCAGCCAGTAAAACAGCCTCTTCTTCATCTTCATATGTAAAATCCAGATGATCGTAAAAACTGGTTTTTGTCATATCAGGGTGAATAGTTGTAACTTTAACGCCATATTTTCTTACCTCTTCAAAAAGGCTGTTAAAAAAATGGGAAAGCCCGGCTTTGGTAGCGGCATAAGCACAGCCATGGGCGCTTACTTTTTTTGCTGTAACTGATGAAATAGCAATAATAGTACCCTGGCTCTTTTTTAGAGCGCGAAGCAGCAGCCGGCACAGTATTAAAGGTACCTCGAGGTTTGTGCGCACCATAGTTTGTATACATTTTACCGGTATTTGCTCATGAGGGCCGAAATATCCTACTCCGGCGTTATTGACCAGGAGATTAATCTCCGGCTCTTTTTTCTCAATAGACATAATTACTTCTGTAAGTTTATTTATATCTTGTACATCACATTGAACAGATATGAAATTCTCATGGGAAAAACCAGTATTTTCCCAGAAACGGGCCAACCCATACACTTTATAGCCCAAGCCAAGCAACCTTTTGGCCAAAGCCAGCCCTATACCCCGGGAAGCTCCGGTTAACACTGCAGTTTTCATAGGACAAATACCTTCTTTTCATTTATATATTTTGTTATAATTTCAAGATGCTGTTTTTTAATTCTTTCCGCGACAGACTCAGGGTAGGATATTATATTGTCTTTTAAGCAATATTCCTCTGCATAAAGAAGGGAAGTGCTCCTGATTTTTTCGATTCTTTGAAAAAAATCCCTTGGCATACGGAAAAAACCATAACTAACATCCACCAGGCAGTCAGGGTCAATTTGAGAAAAAATATAGTGAAAAAAGGTTTTATATGCTTGATCCATTTCGGGTATAGCAAATACAGGATCAAAGCAAAGTCTGACCTTGAATCCCTTTGACAGAGCTGTTTTAATAGCTTTAACCCTTGCTTCCAATAAAGGCGTATGCCGTTCATACTTCTTAATTATTTCATCTGGAGCAAGGGTAAAGGCCATTATTATATTTTCCAGGGGATGATAATTATTATAAAAGGATTGGTTAGCACTCTTAGTGCGGACCTCCACCAGTATATCCGGATGTTGTGCAAAAAAATCATAAAAATATTCCAGATAGGGAATGATATTATGAAAAGCTATAAGGTCAGTATCGTAAGATATTGCCAGAAGTATTTTTCTTCCTTGAAATATTTCCTCCATACTTCTCATATAATCTTCTGTATTTACAAAAGCCACTATATTTGCTGATTGATACATGCCCTGTAAAAAGCAGTATTCGCAGTCAAACAAACAATTAAGAAGGAAAGAGGTATAATAAAAATTTGTATAACCGAAATTCTGGCAAATCTCGGGACCTTCATACAGGAGCTGACCATCTCTGACTGCAAGAATCAGGGACATAGACTGCTTTTGAACAGCAAAATGCTGTTTTGGACGGTTAAAGATATCCTTGTAATGGTTGATGGTAACCACCGGAATGTCTTTAAACTTTTGAAGCAGTTGACGGGTAATGGGGTAATTATAAGCCTTTTCTTCTACATATAATGTTTTAAACATTACCTTCCTTGCTCCTTTTAAAAATGTCTTCTAATAGTTTCTTTCCTTCTAATTTGGAACTGGCCTTTATTTTTATATAGGACTGTAGAAAGTGTACCGGTTCAATTCCTTTTAATTTTAAAATCTTCATTACTTTTAGAAATTTCTGTTTCATTGCTTCTGAAAAACGAAAATTCACAAAAATAACATCAAATACTTCTTTCTCTTCTTCAGAAAATGAAAATACATCTATACTGCTATTTAGCTCCTTAAGTTCATGTATGATGCTTTCAACCTGTGTCATACGTTTGCTTACAAAGCTTTTTAAAAGTTTTTTATCAAGGTCATCCGGTTCCAAATGGTCAGATATTATTTTCAACACCACTATATTATGTGCGTAAACAAACCTTGAGGCAGCTTCCATAAATCCTGCCGATTCCATATCGCAAAAGAAGGGCTTTTCATTATTACCTTCACTATTATTCACTTCATCATTATTTCTTTCATTAATGGTTACTTCATCAAAATTACTTTTTCTAATATACTCTTGATTACTTTTGCTAATATACTTTTCTCTAACAACTTTTGAGTAGCACCATAAATTTACTCTGGGAATATTCTGACTGTATAGCACATCAGGATAGTAATCTTTATTGCTGTCTGCATCTGTGATTTTATTAACCAAAAGCAATGTACCTGCAGCATAATTACTGCCGTATGCACCACAAAATCCTATATTTATCAGTATATCTTTTTCAGTTGTTCCACAGTGAGAGCAAATATATGCAGTGGCAGCTGAACTTTTTAATTTCCCCACTCCGCTTACAATCAAGGCCATATCAGTATTTTTATAAACAGTGAATGCACGGACGTTCATATCCTTTTTTAAGTTAAAATAATCGATTATGGGAGCGGCTTCCACCATCAGCGCCACTACAAATAGTACCATTTACAGCAATACACCAGCCTTTTCACACTTTAGCATTCCAGTATATACAGATTAAATCAAATCATATTTTAGATTGTATCAAAACATATTTTCAGATTCAATTTCTATTCTGCCCTTTGGCTTGCGGTGAAAGATATCATACAGAGCCGGCACTACAAGGAGCGTAAGCACAGTAGCATAGGTTAGCCCACCAATTGTCACTACAGCCAGAGGCTGGACCATTTCTGCGCCGCTACCAAAGCCTAAGGCCATTGTAACCATGGCCAGAATGGTTGTAAGTGCAGTCAGAAGAATGGGGCGCAGACGTGTAACGCCGGCTTTTACCAGGGCTTCCTTCTGGTTCATACCTTCTTCCAGCAACTGTTCTACATAACTTATAAATACAATGCCATTATTCACAACTACACCTGCAAGTATCAAGAATCCCAGCATAGATATGACAGACAGTTCCATATTGCATGCCCAAAGCAGCAGCAGACCTCCTGTAAATGCCAGGGGCATTGTAAATAATATGATAAAAGGTGACAAGAGGCTTTGGAACTGTGCGACCATAATAAGGTAGATAAAGATAACAGCCAGTATAATCATAAGGACAAGGTCCCGCATAGCCTCTTTAATCATTTTATTTTCACCTGAAATACTGATGTCATAGCCTTCAGGCACATCATAATCAGCCAGTTTCTTTTCAAATTCGCGGCTTACCAGTCCTATATTGTAGCCGTCAGCAATTTCTGCAGTGACAGTCATATATCTGGCCTGGTTTTCCCTCCTGATTGCCCTGAGGCTGTCAGCCTCTATAATCTGGGCGATATCTCCTAGCCTGACCTGTTTTTCTTTCCCATCCTTTTGTTTTACAGTAAAGGTATAATCTGCAAGGTTTTCTTGTGTTATACCTCCCTGATCACTCTTAACCAGCAATACCGGGTAGTTTTTATTTCCTTCAGCAAGAATGGTAGCTTGGGTTTCAGTTTTAAGGGCTGAGCTGATTTCACTGTATATTTGAGCTACAGTTAGTCCTTCTCTCATTGCCTTGTCTTTATCAACCTGGATTCTGGTTTCCTTATCTGCATATTCCAGGCCGGTTTCAATATTAACAGCTCCTGCTGTAGAACTAAGCAGCCCGGCAATATCTTTTGATATGTCAGCAAGCTTATCAAGATTCTGACCTTTAATATTAACTTGAATGCCTCTTCCGCCAAGTATGGAAATATCCATGTTGGAGGAGGTAACCGAGACTTCCACGCCTAAGTCGGCAGTTTTTTCATATATTATTCTTTCAACATCGGTATTTTTCAAGGAACGATTATCCTTAAGCAGGATATAGAATGTGGTTTCATTATCGGAACCTGAACCTCCTCCCAGGAATCCAAGCCCTGACTGACTGCCGCTCATGGCTCCCACTGTTTCTACAGCTTCAATTTCTAATATTCTTTTCATAACCTCATCATTCAAAGCATATCTTTCTTTAATCGTAATTCCTTTTGGCATGGTTATGATTGCACTCATTTGAGGAGAGTCAACTTCACCCAGAAAGGCAGTACCTATGATAGAAGCACCATATATACTCAATATAAATAGCAAAGTAACAGGTATCAATATAATAGCTTTTCTACGTATAGTTGCCTTAAGAATTCTTTCATAAAATCTGGCAAATTTGTCAAACCAGCGATTATTCCTTTCGTTGACTGATTTTAGCAAAGTAGACCCCATGGCAGGCACTAGTGTAAGAGCTACAATCAGGCTGGCTAAAAGGCTATAGGTTATGGTTAGCCCCATGTCGGTAAAGAGCTGACGGGTTAGTCCCTGAGTGAAAACTATGGGCAAGAATACGCAGACTGTTGTCAGAGTTGAAGCTGCGAGAGCACCGGAAACTTCAACAGCACCCTTCACAGCAGCCTTGGAAGCCGGAATTCCTTCATTCCTTAAACGATATATATTCTCTATAACCACAATACTGTTATCTACCAGCATGCCTACTCCCAAGGCAAGTCCGGATAAGGAAATAACGTTGATAGTTATTTTGGTAAAATACATCAATGCCATTGCAAACATGAGGCTTATAGGAATGCTTAAGGCAATTTCAATAGTAGGTCTGACATCTTTAAGGAATACCAGCAGTACCAGTATGGCCAGGACTCCTCCAATAAGGAGATTTTCAATAACACTGTCTGTTAACATGTGAATATAATCTCCTTGATTCATCAAAGGACGTATGCTTAAACCTTCATACTCATTCTGCAATCTTTTTATCTCTTTATTTATGGCATCTGCAACGGCAGATGTAGAAGCAGTGCTTTGCTTTTGAAAGGTGAGTAAAACACCTTCATTACCGTTGACTTTAGTATATATTTTACTGGAATTATCAGTAACTGAAACCTTTGCAACATCTGATAAACGGATGTCACCAACCGGTTCAATATTCATTAAGACCATATTCTGAATTTCTTCTCTTGAGCTAAATGCCTCTCCGACCTTAACTAAATGCTGGTTGTTTCCATTAAGTATATAGCCTGCAGGCATATTAAAATTCTGCGCCATGATAATTTTGGATACCAGTTCCTCGGTAATTATGTTAGACAGGTCTGCATTCTTAAATGCTTCTTCTTTGGCTTTATTAAATTCTTCAAGAGCTTTTTCTATTTCTTTTTTGCCATTTTCCAGACGAATCTGATTATTTGCCAGCTCTATTGCCATTGTAATTCTGCCTGATTCCAGTTCCTTAATGGCAGATTCAGTTTCTTTAAGAGAATTCTCAAGCTGGGGCTTCATGGCAGACAATGCCATCTGGCGGATATCAATATTTTGAATTTCAACATCAATGGCCGCAATACGGTTAGGAGCTGAGGCAGCCTTTTCCGCCAGCTCCGCCATTTCTTCCTGGGGTAGGTTAGAGATGCTCTCCGGAAGTCTATCCGCCACTTGCTGCATTATAGCTTTATACATATCAGGGCTTATTTCAGATATACCTAAAGGGAAAATTTGTTTAAATAAATCATTCAGCTCAGCTAATTGCTGCAAAGATTCCTTTTCCTTTTGAAATGCGGTTTTCTGAGCATTTAGTATAGTTTCTTCAGATAAAAGGGAATTAATATTTGCAATAGCGTTATTTAACTGTATTCCAGCCTGAGCCAGTTGAGATTTCTGATTAGGGGCTTCCTTTTCAAGCCTGGCAAGGCCTTCGGCAATTTCGGATTGTGCCTTTTCCAGTGTTATTCTGTTTTCATCAAAGGTTTTTTCCAGATGAGATTTGATTTGGATGTTTAACTCTTCAATTTTTTCATCATCCAGCACTACTTCAAGCCGTTTTTTTATAAGGCCGCTGGCATTTACCGATGCAACTCCTTCCAGTCTCTCAAAGGCAGGGATCAGGGTTTCACTGGTAAAGTCAGAGATTTCTTCAATTCCCATACCTTTCCGGTCCACACTGGCAACTACTACAGGAATCATATCCGGATTTATTTTTAGAAAAACTGGAGTTCCCACTCCCTCATCCAGCTGCCCTGAAACCAGATCAATACTGCTTGATAGCTCAATAATAGCGCTGTCCATATTTGTATCCTGGACATATTCAAGTATTATAATACTGCTGTTTTCTCTTGAAATGGAACTTATATTTTTTAATCCGCTTACAGTTCCCAAAGTTGCTTCAAGTGGTCTGGTAACTGTCTGTTCAACTTTTTCAGGGCTTGCTCCTGGATAAGAAGTTATAACAATTATGTATGGCATGTCAATTGAAGGCAATAGGTCAGTAGTCATATTAACAAATGAAATAACTCCCAAAACTATAATAAGAATAACTGCTACAAAAACTGTATATGGTCTGCGTACACTATAACTAGATAACATTCTTGTTCCTCCTGTTTGTGTGTTAATACAATATTAACTCTTAATATTAACGCTCAATAATAATTATTTGGATTTAACGCTAAATAAATATTTGTTAAGATTATTAATTATTGAATATTTATTGTTACAAATATTTATTATAGTAAAATATAATTAAGCATCTTATTGACCGACTGGTCGGTCGAATTAATAGGCAAATAATTTATTTTTGTATTATACAATATGTGGCAGGATGATACAAGAACATTGCAGGATGATACAAGAACATTATGGGTTAGCAGGTTCAATTTATATATAGGAAATAAGTAACGTGTATTTATATTTTTCAGTAACCTGGAATCATATTTTTCGGAAATTATTAAAATCATCATAAAAAATAGGTAAAGGACATATAAAGGATAAAGAAATTATAAAAAATGCCGAAATATTTAAAGAGCTGATATTTCGGCATTTTTGTCTATAATTATTTGAATATTAAGAATTAGATGAAAGGCAGTTATATATATGAGCAAATCTAATAAGTTTATGAGCACAAATACATCATCAAATAATGATGTTTATACTAGCAGCCATCCATATGTCAATACAAATATTATCACCAAAAATCATAATGCATTTATCAATAGAGTAGATAATTTAAGAAATAATATAAAAAAACTAATAATTATATTGCTGGTTATTTTTCTTATTTGTCCTTCGGTACCTGTGGGCTCAGCCTATAATAGTTCATATTTCAACATTCCGGACAATAGCTATACAATAGTTAAAGGTATCGTTGAAGAGAATAATCCGGATCTTGGTTATATAACCTTATACAATGAAGACGGGACAGGCATTACTGATTCCTATCAAAGGCCTTGGGTTTTAAGAACATATAATTATATAGATCCCGATGAAATAGAAGTATTCAGAAATAATGCCGAAGCAAGCATATACGACATAGAAGCCGGAGATACGGTGTTTATTATGCTGGGGAATGATGGTACGCTTTTATCCATCAGTGCTGCCAGCAATTATATATTAAAATATGGAAAAGTAATCTCCAAAAGAGCTTCCTATCTGGCTGTAGAATTGGATGACGGTACACAGCAGGACTTTGAACTGGATAGCAGGGTATTGGTAATAGAAAGTGGAATGCTTACTGATATTAATTCACTGAAAAGTGGTGACAGGGTAAAGCTTCTTCTCCAGGTTACCGACAAAAAAACCATCATAAAGGAAATTACAATTTCAGCCAGGGGACTGAATATTTCAAATGTATATAAGGGTGTAATATATAAGGTTGATCAGGTACTTAACAAACTTATACTGAGAAATGTGCAAGTTTTGCAGAGAGATAGCTGGAAGAGGATCGAACAGAAAGGATTTGTCAGCATGAAGCTGTCAGATGAATTCAAATCATTCTATAATAACCAGCTTGTCTCTTTAGATAAAATAAATAGTAATTTGCGCAATAATGAAGTGTATGTTGCTGCAGGGAAGGATTTCGGCAATGATGAAAAAGCTGTGTTGGTATCCTTTAGGAAAAAGGATGATAAAGAAGTCCTTTATAATGATGAGATAACCAGATTTTCGCCCAACTTTACCCGCGTTTTCCTGAAATTGAGGAGTGGATCCATAGGTATCTCTGAAGAAACCATAATTGTTGATAACGGGAAACTGGTTCCTGCAGGAGCTGCCAGGATAAATGAAAAGGCTTACATTGTTGCCAACAGAGATTACAGAACAGGTAACTACAATGCTGGAATTATATATATTAACGACCGTTATAATGAATACATGCCTCAGATATACAGAGGAAGAATTAAGTCGATTGAAGAAGAGGAAAGTATCACCCTTTATACTTTCTCCCAGCTTAAAGGGTTGGACTGGGAATACTACAATACCCCAAAAACCTTTAATATAACATACGATACAAGGATACTCGGAGAGGAAGGAATAATCAGAACTGAGGATTTTGTGGGATATGGGGATGAAAGCTATGTTGATAAGGTTGTTTACATTGTTGCAGACGGTGTAGATTCCATCCTGATTAGTACTGCTCCCTACGGTACTATTAATGTAAGAGGAGAAATATATAAAATTGAAAGGGCACAGAATGAACAGGGTGTTCCAACAGAAGAAGTAACAGAGATAAGTATTAAGAATGCAAAAGTATATTCCTCGGATACATATCTTTGGGAGAGCAAAGATTTAATAGATCTAAGTTTATTAAAGAACACAGTGATAATTAAAAACAATAAAGTGGTAGATTCTTCTCAACTGAAAAAGGGAGATATTATAAGGGCAGTCAAGAAGGATGTTACCCGGGATGGAGATGCCTATATAATTATCGTAGAAGAATAAACAAAGGCCCGGTTTGTCAGCGGATAACGGTAAGTGGGGGATAGTATCTAATGAAAAAGAACATGAACAGAAATGATAAAAATACAAAGATCAATAATGTTCAAATCAAAAGTACCAAATTAAGTATTGGGGAAAAAACAAAAAATAAAGACATAATAAATACTAATATTAGTTCAATTATTATCCCAGCCATTATACTGGTATTAACATTTATTCTATTTATACCTTCAAATGTATATGCCCGTCATGGAGACAGCGGCTTTGAAGGAGGTATTTCTTCAGGTGAGGTTGAAGGTGTCACAACCATGGATTATAAGGAAGTATGCTTTATAACCGGGCAGCCTATAGAGTTTGAAGGAACACTCATAATAAGGAAAACCACAAGAAACAATATTATCAATACTACATACACTTACAATCTGAAAAATGAAAAATTGGGGGCAACTCTGAACAGGACAGCCATTTACAATACCAAGCTTGTTGAAAAAAGCAACGGCCAGGTGTCAGAAGAGACCACCTTATCCCGGACCCCTTCAGAAGTTATAAGGATAAACAATATAACTTATACTTTAAGAAGCAATGATTTTTCCTATGCCTGCATTGTTGACAGTCAACCTTCAATACAGTACAGGGCAGGAAATATACTGTCTAAAAAGGTGTACCAGGTAATATCAGGTACCAATACAGGCACAGTAACATGTGAAATAGTAGGAGATACATATGCCTATGAAAACTCCTGGGGATCGACCGAAGCAATGATGCTGGAGTATATAATAAACAGCCGTGTTTCTAACGGGCAGTCATATGATGAGTGGACAGGTACTGCCAGTATATCCTTATCTACATCATCAATAAAAGAAAACAGATTTCAAGAGAATGAGCCGGACGAGATCAGTTTTAGAGGCGGATATGTTGAATCCAGTTACAACAGCAGTGTCTTAGAATATACTTGTGATCTTCCGGAATTTGATAGTCAGGGAAGGTCCACACATAATATCAAAACAACAAAAGGAAGTCTGGAGATCGAAACATTTCCCTCTGCAGTGCGTCTTCCTGTACCTGATATAAATCATCTAAGAGGTCATTGGGCAGAAGAGGAGATTAAAGAATTATTCAGTATTGAGATTTTCAACAGTAAGAATGCAAAAGCTTTTAATCCTGAGGATTATATTACCCGTGCAGAGTTTATATCTGCTGTGACAAGAGCCTCAAGGCAGGATGTTTCAGATTCTTCAGAAAACAAGAGAAATACTGTAAGAACGACCAGTAATAACCGGAAGAGAAAAGAAGAAGAAATAGTTTCACCTTTCAGTGATGTAGCTGTAGATAATCCTTATTTTGAGGATATTAAGAATGCGTTAGAAAGAAAGATCATACCGGAAAGTACCGATGGCCTGTTTTACCCTGAAGAAGGAGTTACTCTTTCGGAAGCACTGGTGATTTTGGTAAGATCCCTTGGCCTTGAATCATTGGCTCCTAATCCTAATGCTGTAACTGCCTTCAAAGACAATGATTTAATTCCTGAGGAAGCCAGAAGCTTTGTATACGTTGCCCATAGAATAGGACTTGTCCATGGAGATGACGGGGGATACCTTAAGCCTAATGAAAAACTGACAAAGGGAAGAACTGCTGCTTTAATCAAGAGATATATTGATTATATGAGATCAGGAATTAGAAAAGATTATAGAGAAAGGATTCTTCTTTTTTAAGAAATATGCTAATATAATACTTAAGCTGTGTAATATTTAGCAGTGCAAAAGACTGATGGAAAGAGGAATTAATATGAAAAAAAGAGTATTAAGGGTTATCACTGCATTTGCAGCTTTACTAAGTATTATGTTAGTAATAATGATGCCTGTCAGGGCAGAAAGTATGCCTTCTGAAGAAAGCATAGAATACCTGAGAAGTATAATGGAAATGGTAGACAAAAAGTATAGTGGCGAGGTATCTGAAGAACAACTTCTGGAAGGCGCTCTAAAAGGAATTTTCAGTCAGATGGATGCTTATACTACATATTTTACTTCCGAAGAAGCTGATATTTTTATGGGAAATATAGAAGGTTCCTTTGAAGGTATAGGTGTATATATTGAAAAATCCGGTGATTCCATAGTTATTACAGATGTAATATCCTTATCTCCAGCCGAGAAAGCAGGCCTTATGGCAAGAGATGTTATTGTTTCTGTAGATGGTAAGAACGTAAAAGGATGTACCCTGGAGGAAGTTGTATATTTAATAAAAGGCCCTGTTGGAACTAAAACTACCCTGGGAATATTGAGAGGTAAGGATTTGGAAGTAAAATACATTGAAGTTGAACGGGGAAAGGTAATAGTAAGCCCTGTTACCCTGGATATAATTGAAGATATAGGATATATAAGGCTGGAAATGTTCACCTCTGGGACTATGGAATATTTTACTAAGGTCATGGAGGAATTGGAAGAGAAAAAAATAACGAAGGTTATTCTGGATTTGAGAAATAATCCGGGAGGACAGTTAGATCAAGCTGTTTCGGTTGCAAGGTTTTTTGTTCCCGAAGGATTGATTACAACCCTGACATTTAAGGATGAAAGGTTACTCCCTGAAGAATATTATTCCACACAAAAAGAATCCAAATATAAGCTGGTTGTTCTTGTCAACGAAAACAGTGCAAGCGCTTCAGAAATAGTAGCCGGGGCTGTACAGGACAGGGAGGCTGGAATAATAGTAGGTAAAAAGACTTTTGGAAAAGCAAAAGTGCAGAATTTAATACCGGTACTTACTCCTGAGGCATCCCAAAAATATAATGTCAAATACGGAAAGTGGTATGTGGATGCCTATGAATTATCGATGGAACAAGGCATTAATATAATGACCGATGAAATATTGGGCTGGATTAAAATGACTACAGGCATGTACTTGACTCCTAAAGGACGGTTAATTGATGGATATGGTATAACCCCTGACATTGAAATTGATAATCCTGACGATATTGAGTATTATGACGCCAAAAATATCCGAAAGCTGTCAGTTACCTGGAAACCTGACCTTGGGGATGAAGGCAGTGATGTATATTTTGCAGAGAAAATGCTAAAACTAATAGGGTATGAAGTTGATGAACCGGACACAATCCTGGATGAGAAAACTTTTAAGGCCATAAATGATTTTCGAACCAACATGGGCCTGTACCCAGGAGGAGTACTTGATTTTACTACCCAAAAAACGCTAAATAATGAATATTATAAAAAATTATTAGAGATTGATAAACAACTTGCTAAAGCAGTAGAGATTTTATCAGAATAAAATTACAATATCAGCATTTTTCTTATTGCTATTGACACCATATTCTGTCGAATATAAAATAATATGAGTAATTAAGTTTTAGATTCTTATACTGTCAGCCGTTAGCTGTCTTAGTTCAGATGATGGCTTTAATTTTTTGGAGGATAAGAAAATGCCAGTAAAGTATATTTTTGTAACCGGTGGAGTTGTATCAGGCCTGGGTAAAGGGATTACAGCAGCTTCCCTTGGAAGATTACTCAAGGCAAGAGGTTTAAATGTCACAATTCAAAAGTTTGACCCATACATAAATGTTGACCCAGGTACCATGAGCCCATACCAACATGGAGAAGTATTTGTTACTGAAGATGGGGCTGAAACCGATCTTGATTTAGGACATTATGAACGTTTTATTGATGAGAATCTGAATAAAAATAGTAATATCACTACCGGGAAAATTTACTGGTCGGTAATAAGCAAGGAAAGAAAAGGAGATTTCCTTGGAGGAACAGTCCAGGTAATTCCGCATATAACTAATGAAATAAAAGAAAGAATTTATAGAGTAGGAAAATCTGATCATACAGATATTGTAATTACAGAAATAGGAGGAACGGTGGGTGATATTGAAAGTCTGCCTTTCCTTGAGGCTATAAGACAGGTAGCCACAGATGTAGGTCGTGATAATGTATTATATATTCATGTAACTCTTGTACCATACCTTTCATTATCAGGAGAAATTAAAACCAAACCTACCCAGCATAGTGTAAAGGAATTAAGAAGCATAGGTATACAACCGGATATTATTGTATGCCGTACTGAAAAACATATTTCAAAAGAAATAAAGGATAAAATAGGCTTATTCTGCAATATCCCGGGAGAGTGGGTAATTGAAAACATAGATGCAGAAGCAATTTATGAAGTTCCATTATTGTTGGAAAAAGAAGGACTTGCCAATATAGTTTGCAAACGTTTGAATCTGAATTGCCCAGAACCAGATCTGAGTGACTGGATAGAATTAGCGAGAAAGCAGAAGAACTTATCAGAAAGTGTTACTATCGCACTAGTAGGTAAATATGTGGAGCTCCATGATGCATACATAAGTATAGTTGAAGCTTTGAAACATGGCGGTATTGCAAATGACGTGGATGTAAAAATAAAATGGATAAATTCAGAAAATGTTACTGATGAAAATTTAGACGAGCTGTTGGATGGAGCAAGCGGAATCCTTGTTCCGGGCGGGTTTGGAGACAGGGGTATTAATGGCAAGATTAGAACAATAAAATATGCCAGGGAAAACTTAATTCCTTTCTTCGGAATATGCCTCGGAATGCAGTTAGCTGTAGTTGAATATGCAAGAAATGTGGCAAATCTTAAAAACGCACATAGTTCCGAGTTTGACCCAAATACAGAATACCCGGTTATTGACCTCATGCCTGAACAAAAGGAATTAGACACCAAAGGCGGCACAATGAGGCTGGGTGTCTATCCCTGCAAGATAAATGAAGGAACCAAAATCCGTGAAATATATAAAGAACAGCTTATATATGAAAGACACCGCCACAGATATGAATTTAATAACGAATACAGAGATATACTGGTTAAGAAAGGTTTGGTGCTGTCAGGATTGTCACCTAGCGGAAGATTGGTGGAAACTATTGAATTGCCCAATCATCCATGGTTTATAGGTGTACAGTTCCATCCGGAATTTAAGTCAAGGCCCAACAGGCCTCACCCCTTATTCAAAGATTTTGTGAGAGCGGTTATCAAGGCAAATAAAAATAAATAATGCAATATAAATTATTAATAATACAATGGTCATAAAATCATCACCAAAAAAGTATAAATTTCATTTAGATTGCCAATACTTTTAGAAGAAACATTATTTTGAAATTTATACTTTTTTCATGTATGTTTGGAGGAAGTTGTGAAGCCCGGGGTGATTTTATGATGAGCAAAGTATTGTTTAGAATTAAGGAATTAGGAAAGTTTCCGAAAAATAATACAATTTTAAAATCGGGACTTGTTATTATTATGTCCGCCTTAATTATGACAATTATTTATATGAATTCCTTCTCTGAACAAATAAATAAAGGCCTTGCTGAAAATTTAATAAGGTTTCATGTAATAGCTAACAGCGATTCTGAAGAAGACCAGCAACTAAAAAGAAGTGTAAGAGATCGGGTTATTGAGTATATGAAAGTGCAGCTCAAAGATTCAGGTAGTCTGGAGCACACAAAGCATATTATCAGCAATAATCTAAGTAATATTGTAAGCATTGCTGAAGAAGCAATAGCTGACGCAGGTAAAAATTATAAGGTAAAGGCAGAACTGGGAAGCTATCCTTTCCCTACAAAAGCTTATGGGGATATAGTTCTTCCCGCTGGAAATTACCAGGCTTTACGGGTTGTTATAGGTAAAGGAGAAGGAGCTAACTGGTGGTGTGTATTGTTTCCTCCATTATGTTTTGTAGATGCCACCCATGGAACGGTACCTGATTCGGTAAAGGAAGATTTAAAGGAGCAGTTGAGTGTTGAGGAGTACATTCTTGTAACTTCCTCTGAATCAGAAAAAGATGTACCGGTTAAGATTAAGTTTAAAATAGTTGAAATCATTCAGAATTCAAAGAATAAGTTTTCAGCAGCGTTGAATAAATTATTTAATATTAAAGAATAAATAATAGTTTTTGCAGTATTTTCGCGTTTGATTGGCTTTAATCTGAATGCTACAGGCTTTATGCTTGTAGCATTCACTTGTTTATATACGCTTCTATTAATATAAAACAAATTTCTTTATTAACACCGCTATGGTATAATATTACAATGTAAGCTTAAGAATAATGTAAGTTTAAGTTTGCATACCAGGTAAACACTTGAAGTAAGGCATAATAACAGAAGGTGGTTTGACATAATATGCATTTTAATATTGTTCTTGTAGAACCTGAAATACCCCAAAATACAGGTAATATTGCAAGGACTTGCGCAGCTACAGGTGCGAGCCTTCATCTGGTGAGGCCATTGGGATTTTCAGTAAATGATAAGTATTTAAAAAGATCAGGTCTTGATTATTGGCATTTATTGGATATTCATTATTATGATTGTTTTGATGAACTTCGGGAAAAATATAAAGATGCAGAATTCTTTTTTGCATCCACTAAAGCACCAAAAAGCTATACTGATGTAAATTACCCAGAAGAATCTTTTATTGTTTTTGGGAAGGAAACAGCCGGCCTTCCGGAAACTCTTCTCAGGGGAAATTATGATAGGTGCATAAGGATACCAATGCTCAATAATATTCGTTCTCTTAATCTGGCAAACTCTGTTGCAATTATTTTGTATGAGGCATTAAGACAACATGAATTTAAGGGATTGGAAACAAAGGGACTATTATCTGGGAGTGATGTAAAATGATTAATAAGGACAGAATGGTAAAAGAATTCACCGAACTTGTTCAAATTGACAGCCTTACATTTAAGGAAAGAAAAATGGCTGATACATTAAAGGCTAAATTATCTGAGCTAGGTATTGAATGCTACGAGGATGACGCGGGAGCAAAAATAGGAGGAAATGCAGGAAATATAATAGCTAAAATTGATGGTGATAAAAGCATACCTGCAATACTTCTTATGGCTCATATGGATACGGTGGTACCAGGAGAAGGAAAGAAGCCTGTAGTTGAAGGTGATATTATTAAATCAGAAGGAAAGACAATCCTGGGAGCAGATGATGTATCCGGAATTGAATGTATATTAGAGTGTATTAGAGTATTAAAGAGCGGGAACATAAAACACGGAGATATATATGCAGTGTTCACAGTTGCAGAAGAAGGAGGCTTACATGGGGCAAAAAATCTGGATTACAGTAAAATATCCGCTAAGTACGGATTTGTTCTTGACAGCGGTGGAGATATAGGAGAAGTAAATATAAAGGCTCCTACTCAAAATGAAATACATGTTACTGTAAAAGGAAAAGCAGCCCATGCAGGCATAGAACCGGAAAAAGGCATAAATGCAATTCAGATAGCTTCAGAGGCAATTGCCAATATGAAACTTGGGAGAATTGACAGTGAAACTACTGCCAACATAGGCATTATAAATGGAGGAAAAGCAACCAATATTGTATGTGATGAAGTGATAATCCACGCTGAAGCAAGAAGCAGGCAGCCAAGGAAGCTGGAGGAACAAACTCAGCACATGAAAGAGTGCTTTATGAAAGCTGCAGGTAAATTCGGAGGTTCTGTGGAGTTTAAAGCCGATTTAATGTATCCTGCTTTTGAGGTAAAAGAAGATGATGAAATAATATATATTTTAAGAAAAGCTGCCCAGGAATGCGGTATTGAGCTAAAATTGGAAGCTACAGGCGGCGGAAGCGATACAAATATAATATCCTCAAAGGGCATAAAGGCGGTCAATGTAAGTGTAGGAATGAGAAACGTACACAGTGTTGAGGAGTATATAAAAATAGAAGATCTGACAAAAGCTGCTGAATTTTTATTGGCAATTATTAAAAATGTATAATTAAGGCAAGGGGTTAGAGCATGAATTTATTCAAAAATTATAACCATGAATTATTATATAAAAAAGGGGGGAGACTATGAGAAAAAGAATAGGAGTGTTGACGGGTGGTGGTGACTGCCCGGGACTAAATGCGGTACTAAGGGCAGTTGTCAAAACTGCGATGATTAAATATGGCTATGACGTTATAGGCTTCAGGGATGGCTACAGAGGCCTTGTCATGAATAACTATGTTCATTTCAAGCCGGGTGACGTATCGGGAATTCTTGATAAAGGTGGTACAATACTTGGTACTTCCAATAGGGACAATCCTTTTAATTTTAGAGTTGAAAGAGGCGGCACGGTTGAATACAAGGATATGACCGAAAGAATTCTTGATAATGTACATATGCACGATATAGAGTGCATGGTGATAATTGGAGGAGATGGTACATTAACAAGCGCAAGAGACCTTTCAAGAAAAGGACTGAATGTGGTTGGAGTTCCTAAAACAATAGACAATGATTTATCTGCAACAGATACAACCTTTGGATTTATGACGGCGGTTGATACAGCTACCGAGGCTATAGATAAACTTCATTCTACTGCTGAGTCCCATCACAGGATAATGATTCTTGAGGTAATGGGGAGATATGCAGGCTGGATAGCCCTGGAAGCTGGAATTGCAGGTGGTGCAGATGTTATTCTTATACCTGAAATACCCTATGACATTAATAAAGTGGCACAAAGTGTAATGAACAGGAAGAATGAGGGTAAACATTTCAGCATCATAGTGGTTGCTGAAGGAGCTAAACCTGTAAATGGTGAAGTTTGTGTAAGTAAAGTGCTGGAACACAGCCCCGATCCCATCCGCCTCGGGGGAATTGGACACAAAATAGCTTCCGAACTGGAGGAAATAACAAATATTGAAACCAGGGTTACTGTTTTAGGACATCTCCAGAGGGGAGGAAGGCCTATACCTTATGACAGGATTCTTTCTACCCGTTATGGTGTTGCTGCTGTTGAAATGGTAGTCCAAAAAAAATACGGAGTTATGGTCAGCCTTCAGGGAAAGGATATTGTTCCCGTACCTCTTGAAGATGCAGTAAATTCGATAAAAACTGTAGATCCGGAAGGAGAACTGGTAAGGATAGCCAAGAGTGTAGGGGTAGGATTTGGGGATTAAAAGTTTGTTAAAAATTTAATTATTTTTCTGTTAATGTATTGAAAATAAACACTAGATATAATAAAATGTAACTTAAAATATATAGTTTTTTTGGATGATTAATCCTGAAACAAATTTCTACTGCAATAAATGAGTTTAAATTTTAAATATTATTACATAGGAGGTAAGTTATAATGGCAGTAAAAATTGGTATTAACGGTTTTGGAAGAATTGGACGCTTGGTTTTCAGGGCAGCCATCAATAATCCCGATGTTGAAATAAAGGGAATTAATGATCCTTTTATTGATTTGGATTACATGACTTATATGCTGAGATACGACTCAGTTCATGGAAAATTTGATGGCGAAATAGCAACTAAAGATGGAAAACTGGTTGTAAATGGAAAAGAAATTAGTGTTTATGCATTTATGAGTCCTGAAGAAATACCCTGGAGTGAATGCGGAGCCGAATATATTGTAGAATCAACAGGCGTATTCACAACTATAGACAAAGCATCCGGACATTTTAAGGGCGGAGCTAAAAAGGTCGTAATTTCTGCACCTTCAAAAGATGCTCCAATGTTTGTAATGGGTGTAAACAACGACAAGTATACAAGTGATATGAATGTTGTTTCAAATGCTTCTTGTACTACAAACTGTCTGGCTCCTTTAGCAAAAGTAATTCATGAGAATTTTGGAATAGTTGAAGGCCTTATGACTACTGTCCATTCTATTACAGCAACCCAGAAGACAGTTGACGGACCTTCCAAGAAAGACTGGAGAGGCGGACGCGCAGCTGCTCATAACATTATTCCTTCATCAACAGGTGCTGCAAAAGCTGTTGGCAAGGTTATACCAGAATTAAACGGAAAGTTAACCGGAATGGCTTTCAGAGTACCTACATTGGATGTTTCTGTAGTAGATCTTACCTGCCGTCTGGAAAAACCTGCAACTTATGAAGAAATCAAGGCAGCAGTTAAGAAGGCCTCTGAAAATGAACTAAAGGGTATTCTCGGATACACTGAAGATGATGTTGTATCTTCAGATTTTATTACAGATCCTCGTACTTCAATATTTGATGCTAAAGCCGGAATCGCACTTAATGATCATTTTGTCAAGCTGGTTGCCTGGTATGATAATGAGTGGGGTTATTCAAACAAGGTTGTAGATTTAATCCTCCATATGTATAAGGTAGACAACGGTTGCGGTTGTGGCTGTTGCTAATAAGTAGAAAATATTTGGACGTTTAGTGTTTGTGTAGGTTACTCCAAAGGTTCGGCGCTTTTAGCCCCGAACCTTTAGGTTATTTATACCTGGCTGATTGCCGCAGGAATTTTAGCTTCTTAAAAGGCAAAACATGCGGCTTTAAGCCTCCGGATAAGTACAGACATAATTCTGATGGAGTAAAGCTCCAATTAAAGTAAGTTTACTTTAATACTGAATGAGTAGGAGAGTGAATGTTATGAGTATGATGAACAAAAAGACTGTAGAAGATATAAATGTTCATGGCAAAAGAGTTATTGTAAGGGTTGATTTTAACGTGCCCTTGGATGATCAGGGCAGAATAACCGATGATAAGAGAATAGTAGCTGCATTGCCCACAATTAAGTACCTGATTGACAATAAAGCAAAGACAATACTTGTTTCCCATCTTGGACGCCCAAAAGGAGAATTAAAAGAAAAATACAGCATGAAGCCAACCGCTCAGAGATTAAGTGAGCTTTTAGGGCAGGAAGTAATTCTTGCCAAGGATGTAATAGGTGAAGATGCAAAGGCAAAGGCACAGGCTCTTAAAGAGGGTCAGGTAATGATGCTTGAAAATGTAAGGTTCCATAAGGAAGAAGAAAAAAATGACCCTGCTTTTGCAAAAGAACTGGCAAGTATGGCAGAAATATTTGTAAATGATGCATTTGGAACTGCGCACAGGGCTCATGCTTCTACAGCAGGTTTGGCGGATTACCTCCCTGCAGTATGCGGATTCTTAATAAAGAAGGAAATCCAATTCCTGGGGAAAGCCCTGTCCAATCCTGAGAGACCCTTTGTTGCAATTCTTGGCGGTGCAAAAGTATCAGATAAAATCTCTGTTATAATGAGTTTACTGGATAAGGTTGATTCTCTATTAATAGGTGGAGGTATGGCTTATACTTTCCTGAAAGCAAAAGGATATCATATTGGCAACTCTATCTGTGAAGACGATAAGCTTGATCTGGCAAAAAGTATTATGGAAAAAGCAGAAGAGAAGGGTGTCAACCTGTTACTTCCCGTAGGAAGCATTGTTGCCAAGGAATTTAAAAACGATACAGAATATAAATATGTGCCATCCGATGCTATGCCTGATGGCTGGATGGGTATGGATATAGGTTCTCTCACAGTTGAAAAGTTTTCTAAGGTAATCAAAAAAGCAAAGACCATAGTATGGAATGGACCAATGGGAGTATTCGAATTCCCTAACTTTGCCTATGGTACTAAGGAAATTGCAAAAGCTGTGGCAGAATCAAACGCTATTTCAATTGTAGGTGGCGGTGATTCAGCAGCGGCTATTGAACAGCTTGGCTTTGCAGATAGAATTACACATATTTCTACCGGAGGAGGAGCTTCTCTGGAATTCCTCGAAGGGAAAGAACTTCCGGGTATTGCTGTTTTAATGGATAAAAATCCAAGAAAAAAGCTGATAGCAGGCAACTGGAAGATGAATATGACACCAAAGGAAGCTGTTGAATTTGTTTCAGCATTAAAAGATAAAGTGTCAAATGCTGTGGCCGAAGTTGCCGTATGTGTTCCCTTTACAAGCATAGAGGGAGTTAAAAAGGCTGTTGAAGGTACAAACATTAAAGTAGGCGCCCAAAACATGTTCTATGAAGAAAAAGGAGCGTATACCGGAGAAATTTCAGGTCCAATGCTCAAGGAATTGGGAGTCGAATATGTAATTATTGGACACTCTGAGAGAAGGCAGTATTTTGCAGAAACTGATGAAACAGTAAACAAAAAAGTCCATGCAGCTTTTAAATATGGTTTAAAACCAATTATATGCGTAGGCGAGTCACTGACCCAGAGAGAACAGGGAGTTACTGAAGATTTAGTAAGATACCAGGTAAAAATTGCTCTTAAGGATTTAACTGAAGCACAGGCAAAAAATATTGTAATAGCATATGAGCCAATTTGGGCAATTGGAACCGGTAGGACTGCTACCAGCGAGCAGGCAAATGAAGTATGTAAAGCTATAAGAAATACAATTAAAGAACTATATGGCGAAGAAATAGCAGAAGAAGTCAGAATACAATATGGTGGAAGTATAACCGCAGCAAATGCACAGGAATTATTCTCCATGTCTGATATTGACGGTGGCCTTGTAGGAGGAGCCAGTCTGAAACTTGACGATTTCACAAAAATTGTGAAATGGGAAGAATAACAGCTGCAGTTTAGTTTTTTGAGTTATACGACGGAAGGTGGATTATATTATGAAGAAAAGACCAGTGGCATTAATTATTTTGGACGGATATGGGTTAAATCCCGAAATAAAGGGAAACGCTGTAGCAAATGCCTATAAACCCAATCTGGACAGTTTTATTGCCACTTATCCAAATACCAGGATATACTGCAGCGGTTTGGATGTTGGTTTGCCAAAAGGCCAGATGGGCAATTCAGAGGTGGGTCATACAAATATTGGTGCAGGACGCGTGGTATATCAGGAGTTAACAAGAATTACCAAGTCTATTGAAGACGGAGACTTTTTTGAAAGGGAAGAATTCTTGGGAGCTATAGAAAATTGCAAAAAGCACGGGACAAAATTACATTTGTTTGGTTTATTATCTGATGGAGGAGTACACAGCCATAATACTCATCTCTATGCCTTGGTGGAACTGGCAGCAAGGCATAATTTAAAAGATGTGTATATTCATAATTTCTTTGATGGCAGAGATGTCCCTCCAGATAGTGCCATAAAGTACGTAGAGGAACTTGAAGAAAAACTTGCGAGTATAGGTACCGGTAAAATTGCAAGTTTAATGGGAAGATACTATGCCATGGACAGAGATAACAGATGGGAAAGAGTAAAACTGGCTTATGATGCCATGGTCATGGGTCAGGGTATATATTCTGATAATGCTATTAAAGCTGTAAAAGAATCCTATGCAAGAGAAGAATATGATGAGTTTGTAAAACCCGTTGTTATTGTAGAAAATGGCAGGCCTGTAAGCACCATAGGTGAAAATGATTCTATCATTTTCTATAATTTCAGGCCTGACAGAGCCAGAGAAATTACCAGGGCTTTTGTGGATGAAGATTTTAAAGGTTTTGAAAGGCCAAAAGGTTTCTTCCCAGTGTATTATGTATGCATGACCCAGTATGATAAGACAATGCCCAATGTAAAAGTGGCGTATAAACCTGAAAGCCTTGAAAATACTTTTGGGGAATATATCAGCAAACTTGGTTATAAACAGCTCAGGATAGCTGAAACTGAAAAATATGCACATGTAACATTCTTTTTCAACGGCGGAGTTGAAAAGATGTATGAAGGAGAAGACAGAGTGCTTGTTCCTTCACCAAAAGTTGCGACCTATGATTTAAAGCCTGAAATGAGTGCATATGAAGTTACCGAAGAAGTTTTGAAAAGAATAGATTCAGAAAAATATGATGTAATTGTGCTAAACTTTGCAAACTGTGATATGGTTGGCCATACAGGAGTTTATGAAGCTGCAAAAGCGGCTGTTGAAGCAATTGATAAATGCCTGGGCAGGATAGTCCCCCTTGTGCTGAAAAAGGGAGGCGTGGCGCTAATTACTGCCGATCATGGAAATGCAGAGCAGATGATAGATCCTGACACAGGAGGAAGCTTTACTGCTCATACAATAAATCCGGTACCTCTTATATGTATAGGACTGGAAAATATTGAACTTAAAGAAGGCAGGCTTGCAGATCTGGCACCTACCATGCTGGATATAATGGAAATTGAAAAACCTCCGGAAATGACAGGTCAGTCTCTTATTGTAAAGAAATAAAAAATTTAACCAGGCATAAAGAAGTCTTTCGCTTCTATAAGCGGGAGCTGAATTAATGTAAATTGTAATAATGACTTATTTCAGTGGGGAATTGCAAAACCCCACTGAATCACCAAGCGAAGCGAGTTTGCTTGATAAAGAGGACAGTTACCCGGGTAGCTGCCCTCTTGTTTTTTGTTTAAAATATATCTTTCTGAATGCATAAAAAATATAGTTACTTTTTTTATTAAATTGCCGAAAATTATATTATAAGCAGTTTTTCAATCTCAGAATTTTACATATAAGGTGATGATATGGATATTGCAACATTTTTGGGTATTGTTGCTGGAGTTGTTTGTATTGTAATTTCTATATTATTAGACGGATCTCTCCGGTCTTTTTATGATCTACCGTCAATTTTTATTACTATAGGTGGGGGAATAGCCTCTGTTCTTGTAAGTTACAGGGTTGAGGAAATTGCAAAGATTTTAAAATTAGTAGGTAGAGCTTTTTCAAGTAAGCAGCCCAGTCCCGGAGATACAATAAGACTTCTGGTAGGTCTTTCACAGAAAGCCAGAAGAGAAGGACTCTTAGCCCTTGAGTCAGAGCAGGAAAATATTGAGGACGATTATATTAGAGAATCATTACAACTTATTATAGACGGTGTAGAACCAGATACTGTTCGGGAGTCCATGAATCTGGAACTGGAAAACCTGGAAGCAAGACATTTAAGAGGCCAGAGCTTGTTTAAAACCATGGGTGCTTTATTCCCTGCATGGGGTATGATAGGTACTCTGATAGGACTTATAAACCTCCTTGAACATTTGGATGAACCGTCAAAGATCGGACCCTCCATGGCTGTTGCCCTTGTAACCACTTTTTATGGAAGTGTATTGGCTAACTTTGTTTGTAATCCTATTGCTACAAAGCTCGCAATAAAAAGTAAAGAGGAAATACGTTTAAAAGAGATGATTATTGAAGGAATTCTATCAATTCAGGCAGGAGAAAATCCCAGAATTATGGAACATAAACTCAAGACCTTCCTTTCACCGGAGCAAAAGAAGGCTTATGATATGATGGAAGGGAACCCTCTTAAGAATAGAAATAGAGAAGAAAGTCTTAGGGAGGATATTGCTTTTAATAAGTGAAGTATAGATAACCTCGTATAAATAGATAACCTCGCATATTTGATTTTTTAAAGGAGGTGCTTGGAAATATGAGAAAAAGGAAAAGAGGAAATGGAGATTCGGAAGAAGGTGCTGCCCCATGGCTTCTTACATACAGCGATATGGTAACATTGCTTTTAACATTTTTCGTGATGCTTTTTTCCATGGCTTCTCTTGATATTCAGAAGTTTACACAGGTATCTCAGTCTATCCGAAAAGCCTTTTTATACGATAGCAGCGGTGACAGATTCCTGCAAAATAAATCTGCAAGGGATTTAATAGGTACTACAGCTTCAGAAGAAGAGGAGAGGCTTAAAAATGCAGTTCAAAAGGTTACAGAAGAGATGGAAAAGCTGGAGATATCAGAGTATGTTACCGTGATAGAAGAAGAGGAAGAGCTGGTTTTAAGGTTCGATTCTGTTGTACTATTTGAATTGGGGAAGGCAGACATTCTTCCTTCTGGTCAGGAAGTGTTACTAAAATTAGGCAGCATACTTAAGGAACTTGATAATGAAATCATTATAGAAGGTCATACTGATAATTTGCCGATAAACACTCTTTTATTTCCAACAAATTGGGAACTTTCTACAAAGAGAGCTACAAATGTAGTGCTATTTTTAGTGGAGAAATCAGGGCTTGATCCTGCAAAACTTGCTGCTACCGGGCGGGGTGAGTTCAAACCCATCAGGCCTAATGATACTGAAGAAAATAGAAGTAAAAACAGGAGAATAGATATTATAATTCTTAAGTAGTATATAATTTTAAAGAAAAATTTGTTCTATAGAAATGATATTATATTTATTTTAGAATTAATAATAATAATCTGGAAAATAGATGTTAAGATCAATATAAGATATTATTAATTAAAATCGATACTGTTAACTGAAAAAAGATATATATGAACCAGTTATTGTTGTTTAAATAGATTTATTATCTAAATAATTCTAAATAATAGATCATAGTATAAAAGAGTATGTAACTAAAAAGGTGTGTTATAACCTCAAAAGACGACAATAATCCAAAATAAAATAATCCAAAATAAAATAATCCAATTAATATGATCCAATTAATATGATCCAATTAATAATATTAGGTTTGATATAAATAAAAAGGATAAACTTTTTCCATGTAGAATAATATATGCATAATAATTACTATGCATTTATTTTTTTATGAAAGGATGGTTATGTTGAACAAATCAAAGATTATAGCCCACAGAGGTGCTTCCAAGTATGCTCCTGAAAACACTATTGCAGCCTTTAAAAAGGCTATGGAATTGGGTTCTGATGGTATAGAACTTGATGTTCAGCTGTCATCAGATGGGCATATTGTGGTAATACACGATGAAAAGCTTGAAAGAACCAGCAACGGAAGCGGTTTGGTAAAGGATAAAACTTTGAAAGAATTGAGAGAACTTGATTTTGGCAGCTGGTTTTCACCGGAATTCAAAGGAGAGACTATTCCGACACTGACTGAGATAATGGAATTACTGCAGGATTGGGAAGGCCTCCTAAATATTGAAATAAAATCCGGTCCAGTCATTTATCCTGAAATTGAAGAAAAGGTTGTAAGTCTTGTAAATAAATTTTCTAATAAAAACCGTGTAATTATATCCTCATTTAACCATTATAGCCTGGTAAAAATCAAGAAAATTGATCCGGATATAAAAACAGGAATATTGTATGTAGCAGGTTTGTATGAACCATGGACCTATGCAAAAAAACTGGATGCCTATGCCATTCATCCTCTTTTTTACAATATTGTTCCTGAAGTGGTTTTTGGATGCCTAGAAAATGGAATTTCTATTAATACATATACCGTAGATGATCCTTACATGATTAAAAGGATATCTGAAATAGGTGTTCAAGGAATAATTACCAATGTGCCTGATGTAGCCTTAAATGCCATTAATTAAGCAGTGCAAGGTAAAAATGGATAGTTCCACGACATGTTTAGTAAGTAATGTTTATTTTGACCAGCTGAGTAGCGGCTGTTGGCTATAAGTGGCAACTACTTATCAGATTAAAAGGGAGGGCGGTACATATGAAACAAAAAATTAAAAAGCTTAACATGAAACTCAATCATAAAAAATCAGATAATAGCACCCCAGATAATATGAAATTGAATTATAAGAACACATTTATTATAGGCCTGGGATTTTTTACTGTAAGCCTGGTCTGGTCAATATACAATCTTGCAGTTCCATTATATCTTGATGAGCTGGGGTTGTCAGGGACACAAGTTGGTATAGTTATGACAATAGACAATATTTTTGCCCTTCTGTTTTTGCCTTTATTCGGAACTTTAAGCGACAGGACCTGGACAAGGTATGGTAGAAGGATGCCTTATCTGCTGGTAGGTATACCTCTGTCAGCCATTGCCTTTTTCGTACTTCCTTTTACTATAGGAAGCCTGACTTTTCTTATGACAGCTGTTATTTTTCTTAATCTTTTTATGAGTATTTACAGGGCTCCTACCGTAGCCCTTATGCCTGATGTAACTCCCAGACCTCTTAGAAGTAAAGCAAACGGAATTATCAATTTTATGGGTGGTCTGGGAAGTTCGGCTTCCTTTTTCTTAAGCAGCATACTCTTCAAAATGGGAGAATATGTTCCATATGCTGTAGTAGCTGGAATTATGTTTATAACTATCATTCTTATGTATAACCTGGTGAAAGAACCGGAGGTTCTTGAATATGAAAAAGATAAAAACCGTGCTAATGTAGATTCCGCACAATCGGAAGACAGAGGGGCTAAGGTTGCAGATAACACTGTTAAAGAACAGGAGAGAGGTAAACTCTTAAGCCTTATATTCATTCTTTTAGCAATCTTTTTCTGGTATACCGGCTTTAATGCAATTGAAGCTTTCTTTTCTACCTATGGCCAGGTAATATTGGGAGTGGACAAAAGCATTTCTTCCGTGTATTTGACCGTATTTTCAGCTGTGTTCCTATTATTCTGCATTCCGGCAGGATTAATAGCAGGAAAATTTGGAAGGAAGAAAACCATACTTTCCGGATTAATTGTCATTATTGTAGCATTTATTGCCATGATTTTTATAAGAGATGCTATACCGATATATTTTGCAATGACATTTGGCGGAATAGGTTGGGCACTTATAAATATAAACTCCTATCCAATGGTTGTAGAAATGACCTCAAATGCGGGCATAGGAAAATATACAGGATATTATTATTTCTTTTCAATGCTGGCTGCCATTATCAGCCCTATTCTTTATGGGTTTATAAAGGATATGCTTGGAGATGGACTTATGTTTATTTATTCAACTATTGCCATGGTTATAGCATTCTTCTTTATGATGCTTGTGAAGCATGGGGAAATACCTCCTGTGAAAAAATCAGCTTTCGAAGTCCTGGAGAATATGGATTAGAATGTATGTCCTTGACACGAACATAAGTTTGGTTAATAATAATATTGTGAATTATTCTGAATTATGATAAATTCTGTTATGGCTTATATATACATGTAATGATGATGTATTAATGGTCTAAATGTATATAAATCCTTAACCAAGCCTCAAGAGAAGTCTCTCGCTTCTATTAGCGGGAGCTGAGTTGATGTAAATTATATAAACTTGTTCAGCGGGGGATTGCATAACCCCCACTGAATTCCCGTATGAAGCGGGTTTGCATACTAATCTAAAGATATTAAGCAAGAAAACCGGAGGAACTAATGACAAATTCAAGAAAAGGAAACAGATATGATAATCAAAGCATATCTTCCCTTAAAGGTGCGGACAGGGTAAGATTAAGGCCAGGTGTTATTTTTGGATCTGACGATATAGAAGGATGTAAACATTCTTTTTTTGAAATACTGTCCAACTCTATTGATGAGGCAAGGGAAGGCTTCGGAGATATAATTGAAATAATAAGGCATTCTGATAAATCTATTACCGTGAAAGATTATGGGAGAGGAATACCGCTGGATTATAACCCCAAGGAAGGGCGCTACAACTGGGAACTGGTTTTCTGCGAACTTTATGCTGGAGGGAAATATAAAAACACCACTGGGGAAAGTTATGAGTTCAGCCTTGGTTTTAATGGACTTGGCAGTTGTGCAACCCAATATAGCTCAGAGTACATGGATGTTTTGGTTTACAGGGACGGATACAAATATGAGCTTCATTTTGAAAAGGGAGAAAATATAGGAGGCCTTAAGAAAACAAAAGCCCAGTATGACCATACCGGAACAACCATTAAATGGAGACCGGACATAGAAGTGTTTACATCAATTGATATTCCTCTCGAATATTACAAGGATATATTGAAAAAACAGGCTGTAGTTAATGCCGGATTGAAATTCAGGTTATTTGATGAAGAATCGGGAAAAACATTTGAGTATATATATGAAAACGGGATAGTTGACTATATAAAGGAGATAAATCAAGACAAAGGTTTTACGGATATACAGTTTTTTGAAACATCTGCCAAGGGTAGGGACAGAGAGGACCGACCTGAATATAAGGTTAAGATGCAGATAGCTTTTTGTTTTAATAATGAAATCAACCTGTTGGAATACTATCATAACTCTAGTTTTCTTGAGCATGGTGGTTCGCCGGACAGAGCTGTTAAGACTGCTTTTATAAATGAAATTGATAAATGCATAAGGAATGCAGGTAAATATAATAAGGGAGAAAGTAAAATTACTTTTTCAGATATTCAGGACAGTCTTATTCTTGTGACAAATTCTTTTTCCACATTTACAAGCTATGAAAATCAGACCAAAAAAGCCATAAATAATAAGTTTATTCAAGAGGCTATGACTGATTTTTTGAAACAGCAGTTAGAGATATATTTTATTGAAAACAAAATTGAAAGCGAAAGAATTATTGAGCAGGTGCTTGTTAACAAGAGAAGCAGAGAATCGGCTGAGAAAACTAGAATTAACATTAAGAAGAAACTGGGCGGAACGTTAGATATATCGAACAGGGTGAAAAAGTTTGTGGACTGCCGCACAAAAGATGTAAGCCGAAGAGAGTTGTATATTGTGGAGGGTGATTCAGCTCTGGGAGCATGTAAGCTTGGAAGGGATGCAGAATTTCAAGCTATCATGCCGGTACGTGGAAAAATATTAAATTGTCTGAAAGCTGAATATGACAGCATATTTAAAAATGAAATTATAGTTGACTTGTTAAAGGTGTTAGGTTGTGGTGTCGAGATAAAGTCCAAGCATAATAAGGAACTGAATACATTTGATATGGATAATCTTCGGTGGGATAAGATTATAATTTGTACAGATGCAGATGTGGACGGATTTCAAATAAGAACTCTAATCCTCACGATGTTATACAGACTGGTTCCAACTTTAATAGAAAAAGGAAAAGTATTTATTGCTGAAACTCCACTATTTGAAATTACATGCAAGAATAAAACTTACTTTGCCTATAATGAGATGGAGAAAAACCAGATAATATCAAAACTGACTGGAAAGTATTCAATACAGCGTTCGAAAGGTTTAGGAGAGAATAACCCCGAGATGATGTGGGAAACAACTATGAATCCTGAAACCAGAAGATTAATAAAAATATTGCCTGATGATGCAAAGCGTACATCAGAAATGTTTGACATTTTATTAGGCGATAACATTCAGGGAAGAAAGAATTTTATTGAAGAAAACGGATATAAGTATATGGAAATGATAGATGTAAGTTAGTAGATTTGCCAATTTGAATTGAAGAAATCTATCTTTTATGTTAGGAGAGGTATATGATTAACAATACTATTGAACAAAGGATTGTAGATACGCTGGAACAAAACTATATGCCTTATGCCATGAGTGTTATTGTATCCAGGGCAATTCCTGAAATAGATGGCTTTAAACCTGCCCATAGAAAACTTCTTTTCACCATGTATAAAATGGGATTATTGACGGGAGAAAGAACAAAATCTGCAAATGTGGTTGGACAGACTATGAAAATAAACCCTCATGGTGATATGGCTATATATGAAACTTTGGTCAGACTTACAAAGGGATACAATGCTTTACTCCATCCGTATGTAGATTCCAAGGGAAACTTCGGGAAACAGTATTCCCGGGATATGAAGTATGCAGCTCCCCGTTATACTGAGGTAAAACTAGATAAAATATGTGAAGAATTATTCAGGGATATTGAAAAGAATACAGTGGAATTTGTAGATAATTACGATGGAACTATGAAGGAACCTGTACTTTTGCCTGCAACATTTCCCAGTATTCTGGTAAATGCAAATCAGGGAATTGCGGTTGGAATGGCCAGCAATATATGCAGTTTCAATTTGCAGGAGATATGTGAAGCTGTTGTACAATATATTAATGATGAAAACGCAGATATTGCACAATATCTTAAAGCGCCTGATTTTTCTACAGGAGGGCAGCTTATTTATAACGAAAAAGACATAAGAGAAATATATGAAACTGGAAAAGGAAGCTTTAAATTAAGGGCAAAGTACAGATTTGACAAGAAAAACAGCTGTATTGAGATATATGAAATTCCCTATACAACTACCACTGAAGCTATTATTGATGCAACGATTAATCTTGTTAAGGCTGGGAAACTGAAAGAAGTTACAGATGTCAGAGATGAAACGGATTTAAATGGACTGAAAATTACTCTTGATATCAGGAAAAGTGCAGACCCGGATGTGATAATGAGCAAGCTGTATAAGCAAACGCCTGCTGAGGATTCTTTCAGTTGTAATTTTAATATATTAATAAAGGGAAAACCCAGGGTAATGGGTATTAAAGAAATTATCCATGAATGGATTGAATTTAGAATAGGTTGTATCAAAGGACAACTGGCTTATGATATTAATAAGAAATCAGAAAAACTTCATCTTCTGTTAGGGCTGAACAAGATTCTTCTTGATATTGATAAAGCCATCAGGATAATCAGAGACACTGAAAAAGATTCACAAGTAGTGCCAAATCTAATGAAGGGTTTTGAGATTGACCAGGTTCAGGCTGAGTTTATTGCCGAAATTAAGCTGAGAAATCTTAATAAAGAGTACATTCTTCAAAGAGTAGGTGAAATTGAAACTCTTAAAAAAGATATTGAAGATCTGAAATCAACATATGAAAGTGAGAGAAAGATTAAGAAATTAATTGTACGGCAGCTTAATGAAGTGTGCAAAAAATATGGTCAGCCTCGCCGAACAGAAATAATATATGAGGATAAAATTGAAGTAATACCTGAAGAAACCTTAATTGAAGATTATAATCTGAAATTGTTCCTTACGGCTGAAAACTATTTTAAAAAGATTTCTTTGGTATCATTAAGGGCGAACCCTGAACAAAAGCTTAAAGAGGATGACTATATTATCCAGGAATTTGAGACCAGAAATAAATCTGATTTATTGCTTTTTTCAAACAAACATGCGGTTTACAAGCTTAAAGTCCATGAAATCAGCGATACAAAAGCAAGCAGCCTGGGAGAGTACCTGCCTAATCTTCTGGAACTGGAACAAGATGAGAAAATAATCTACATGGTTGCTACTGATAATTACAAAGGGTACATGCTGTTTGCCTTTGAAAATGGGAAAATAGCAAAAATAACTCTTGAAAGCTATGCCACCAAAACAAACAGAAAGAAGCTTATAAATGCCTATTCGGATCTTTCCAGACTAGTACGTATGTTGTATATTGACGAAAATGAAAAAGATATAGAACTGGTTGCATACAGCAATATTCATAAAATTGTCATATTCAATACATCCTGCATTAATCCTAAGTCTACCAGAGACTCTCAGGGAGTGCAGGTCTTGAAGCAGAAAAAAGGCAGCATAATGATTGATGTAAAAACTATAGAGGAATCAGGGATAAGAAACCTGGATTACTATAGAGTAAAAAACATACCTGCTGTAGGGTATTACCTTAAAGAAGAGGATAAAGGGATAGAGCAGATGACCATAGATTTTGATTAGGGGCGTTCAGGGATGTCGTTAAGGGACTTTCGTTCTTAGGGGACATTCCTTAGGGACATTCCTGCACAATTCATAATTAGGGACATTTCTTCATAACAAATAAAAATGAATAATCAAGCATATCGAACATTTGTTCTTTACAAAAATTACCTTTAGTGCTATAATATTGTTCGAGGTGATAAAAAATGCCAAGAACAGCACGAAAAAAGTCAGAAGATGCAGTTTATCACGTTATGTCAAGAAGTATTAGCGAAATTAATTTGTTTTTGTGTGATGAAGACAAGGATTACTACCTGAGTTTGCTAAAAAAATATAAAGAAAAATTCCATTGCAAGATTTATTCATATATTCTCATGGATAACCATGTGCATATCTATATAGACCCTTGTGGGGCTGATATTTCATCCTTTATGCTTAGTTTGAATACAGCCTACGTATGTTATTTTAACAGGAAGTATAAGCGTCATGGGCATCTATTCCAGGGGAGATTTGCAAGTACTATAGTTGATAATGATACTTACAGTTTAACTTTATCTGCATATATTCATAACAATGCAAAGGACATACCAGGTTACAAAGGCAAAGAAGAATTTTATAAATATTCCTCATATGGCATATTCACTGGATATATGAAGGATACATATGAAATTGTGGATACAGAATATATTTTAATGATGTTTGACAGCGATAAAAAAAGAGCACAAGAGAAGTACTTAAAATTTGTCCAATCAATGAAGGATACCGGAATACAGAAAGAAGTGGACAAGAATATTATGGCTGCTTACACGGAAAATGTGTATAAAAGTGGCAAGTGCTATATTATAAGGGATAAGACACCTGATGAGCTGCTGCAAAGGATAGGCGAAATATTAGGTGAAAAACTTCCATGGAGATTAAGGGCAAAGCACTGCAGAGAATCAAAAGATTTCAGAGCATTTTCCACATATGTTATTAGAGTACTATGCGGGTATACATATCAAGGATTATGTGAATATATAGGAAATATGACAGTGTCAGGAATATCAAGATTATCAAATGAAGGGTTCAAGCTACTAAAGGAGCAAAAAAGATTTCAGAGAGCTTTCAATTTGTTGATTCAGGCAAATTAATGAATAAAAATTAAATGTTGCTTTATTAAGGTATTTTGCTATAAAAATATATTTTATAAAATAAAATTACAAAATCTGTAAATATTCTATTAAAGTCCTTCAAATATTCTATCTGACCCAGAACATATCAGAACATACTGAATAATATTCTGTCAATTCTATCTATTATTTTTCTTACACTGAATGATTACTGAATATGGAGGCTTGCTTTTGCAAATTGGGTAAAAAAAAGGAACATCCTTTAGAGAAAAAGAAAGGAATGTCCCTTATATCCCTCACTCGAAAAATTCATAATATAGTGCTTTTATAGCATCTACGCATTTATCTTTATTTACCCCGAACATCATGCTGAACTCAAAAAATCCCTGGCTGATCATTTCGATATTGATTCTGTTCCGCGCTAAAGCGTTAGTGGCTCTTGATGCGATACCAATTGTATTTTGCATTCCTTCGCCTACTATCATAACCAGTGCTAGATCTCGTTGAACAAAAACATCATCAACGAGAAGTTCTGTTTTTATTCTTTTTACAATTCTTTCTTCAGCTTCTCTGCTTAGTTGCTTATCTCTTAAAATTATTGACATATGGTCAATTCCTGAAGGCATATGTTCAAAAGATAGATTTTCATCTTCTAGGATATTAAGCACCCTGCGCCCAAATCCAATCTCTCTGTTCATCAGGTATTTACTCATGGAAATACAGCAAAATCCTGTATCTCCTGCCACACCAACTACAGGGGTTTTTACAGTTCTGCGGAAAGGAATAATAGTTGTGCCAGGTGCATCCGGGTTGTTTGTATTCTTGATTCGTACAGGAATGTCCCTTTGATAGACCGGGATGAGGGCTTCTTCGTGGAATACACTGAACCCTGCATATGAAAGCTCTCTCATTTCCCTATATGTTATTTCTTCAATGGGCTTAGGATTTGGGATAATATTGGGATTAGCTGAATATACACAGTCCACGTCTGTAAAATTCTCATATAAATCTGCATTTACAGCAGCCGCAAGAATTGAACCTGTAATATCGGAACCACCCCGGGAGAAAGTAACAATATCTCCACTCTTTGAATATCCGAAAAATCCAGGGAAAATAATTATTCCCTCCATATTTGCAAGGTTCATTAAATTTTCGTAGGATTCAGAGAGAACAGTTGCGTTTCCATACTCATTACTAAGATACAAACCTGCGTCCTTTGGACTTACATATCGGGCATTAACACCCAGGCTTTGGAGATAGGACGCTACAAGTTTCGCACAGTTATCCTCCCCTGCAGCCTTAAGAGAATCTATATATTTAGCACTGTTTTTCTTATCTGAAGAAAGACGTGCCTTAATATCAGCCTTAATATCATTAACAATTGTACTGGACATACCAAGGTCCAGCGCAATTTCCTTATATCTGTTAACTATGGCTTTGAGCTGTTTTTCTCCGGTACCTCCCGCAAGACTATCTTCTGCACATTGAATCAATAAATCTGTTATCTTAATATCTTCCTTAAATCTTTTACCAGGTGCAGACACCACAATAATTTTACGATCAGGATCTGAGAGAATTATTTTACACACTTTTTTTATTTGTTCTGCCGAAGCCAAGGATGAACCTCCAAATTTAGCTACTTTCATTGAAACAACCTCCAGTTTATGATGAAATAGGCTAATTAGTATCTATACTTACATTAATATTCATTTCATATATACTTTTACCTATTTTATATTTACTGCCTAGATGTGTCAACATTTGATTTTCTATTGATGATGTTCACATGATGATGTTCACAATTAATTGTACTAGTGATATAATTTTCATTATTACTAGGAGGGATATGATTTGCCTGAGTTTAAAATAGTATCTAATTTTAAACCTCATGGAGACCAGCCTCAAGCAATAGATAAGCTGGTCAAAGGCTTAAATATGGGTTATAAATACCAAACATTATTGGGGGTTACGGGTTCCGGCAAAACTTTTACAATGGCCAATGTCATTGAGAGAGTTCAGAAGCCTACCTTGGTTATTGCCCACAACAAGACCCTTGCTGCTCAACTTTGCAGCGAGTTTAAGGAGTTTTTTCCCAATAATGCAGTTGAGTATTTTGTAAGTTATTATGATTATTATCAACCTGAAGCATATATCCCTTCTACAGATACCTATATAGAAAAAGATGCTTCAATAAATGATGAAATTGATAAACTAAGACACTCAGCTACGGCTGCCCTTTTTGAGAGAAGGGATGTAATAATTGTTGCCAGCGTGTCATGTATATATGGCCTGGGTGACCCGGAAGACTATACTGACTTAATGCTTTCCCTGAGGCCAGGAATGAGAAAGGACAGAGATGAAGTCATCGAAAAGCTTGTTAATATACAGTATAACAGGAATGAAATTGATTTTAAGAGGGGTACTTTCAGAGTTCGAGGTGATACACTGGAAATTTTCCCGGCCAATTCTTCAGAAAAGGTTTTAAGAGTAGAATTTTTTGGAGATGAAATTGACAGGATTACTGAAGTAGATTCCCTTACGGGGGAGATTATAGGAACAAGAAGCCATATTGCTGTTTTTCCGGCATCTCACTATACTACTTCGAGGGAAAAGATGGAAAGAGCGCTTGTGTCTATCGAGCAGGAACTTGAAATGCGGTTAAAGGAACTAAGGGCGCAGCAAAAGCTTCTGGAGGCGCAAAGACTTGAACAGAGAACCAGGTATGATATTGAGATGCTGAGGGAAGTAGGCTTCTGTCAGGGTATAGAGAACTATTCCAGACATATTAGCGGAAGAAAACCAGGCAGTGCACCTTACACTCTTTTGGACTATTTCCCTGATGATTACTTACTTTTTATTGATGAATCACATGTAACTGTACCTCAATTAGGTGGCATGTATAACGGAGATAAATCCAGAAAGGATGCCCTGGTTGAATATGGATTCAGATTGCCTTCCGCCTATGATAACAGGCCGCTGAAATTTAATGAATTTGAAGAAAAAGTTAACCAGGTTATATTTGTAAGCGCAACTCCCGGTAAATATGAAAGAAGCAAGTCAAAACAGGTGGTAGAGCAGATAATAAGGCCAACAGGGTTAGTTGATCCGGAAGTCATTGTAAAGCCAGTTAAGGGGCAGATAGATGATCTTATAGGTGAAATCAAAAAGAGGATTGAAATGGGCCACAGGGTACTTGTTACAACACTTACAAAAAGAATGGCTGAAGATCTGACAGATTATCTGAAAGAACTGGGCTTTAAGGTAAAATACCTGCACTCTGATGTAGAAACTCTTGAAAGAATGGAGATAATTCGGGATTTAAGGCTTGGTGTTTTTGATGTTCTGATAGGTATAAATCTATTAAGAGAAGGCCTTGATTTACCTGAAGTTTCGCTGGTAGCCATACTTGATGCCGATAAGGAAGGTTTTCTGCGTTCGGAAACATCATTGATTCAGACAATCGGACGAGCCGCTAGAAATATTGATGGTACCGTTATTATGTATGCAGATAATATGACAGACTCAATGAGAAGAGCTATCAGTGAAACTAACAGAAGAAGGCAGATACAAATAGAATTTAATAAGAAGCATGGTATTACGCCACGCAGCGTTGAAAAAGAAGTCCGTGATGTTATAGAGGCAACAAAGGCTGCCGAAGAAAGTGTGAAATACGGAATACGCACTCCGGAAAGCAAGATGAAAAAAGAAGAGATTTCTGAATTAATTGATAAACTTACTGCAGAGATGAAAAGGGCTGCTGCAGACCTTCAATTTGAGAGAGCTGCTGAACTAAGAGATAAAATATCCCAACTAAAGAGCAAGTTGGAAAAAATGAAAAGTTAGAAATTGAAGAAGTAGAAATTAAGGCCGGAAAATTGAAGGCAAAATTAATGCTGAAAAATTAAAGGCAGAATTAAATGCAAGAAAAGATGACAAATAATGCACAAGTAATATATATGAAATGATATAAATATATGGATATAATTATTTAAGATATAATTAATTAGATAGAACTATATTAGATAGAACTATATAGATAGAATTATTTAGTTAGAATTAAGTAGATAGAATTATATAGATGGAATTATTTAGATAGAATTATATAGATAGAATTATTTAGAAATAGTGTGTTTTATAGTGTATTTAGTTATAAATTCTTTAGATATAAGGCATTTATATAGAATCATATAATTGCATTTAGATAGAATTTTAAATTCATAAAATATATTTATTTGTTAATTTGCTATTTGCTTGGAGGGTTAAAATGGATAGAAGAGAAATTTCTTTTGTAGAAGATGATTTATTATATGTTGTACCTCATCAATCACATTCAAAAGAAGATTTGCTGGCGCTTTTCAGAAGACATCCTGAAATTAAGTTCGTGTCACTTGTAGGTATTGATTTGCGCGGTAATGATACTGACGAGAAGATTCCTATAAAGTATTTTCTGGATGACATCCATGGATTTCTGAAAAAGGGTGTTCAGACTGACGGGTCAAGTGTTGTCCTGCCTGGGATTGCCACCTTGAACAACGGACAGGTGGATATTATAGCAGATGTATCAGTAAACTGGTTTGTAGATTATAACTATGAGCATATTGATTATGAGACAGGACGTCCTGTAGGAACCTTGAGAATACCATCATTTCTTATACATAATGGGAAAAGGGTTGACTCAAGGTCTGTTCTCCAAAGGTCAATAGACTATTTTAAATCAGAAATAATCAATATGATGAATAAAAGGCCAGAAATAGCGAAAGAATTAGGTATTGACCCGGATGACATAGAAGATATTTGTCTTATTGCTGCAACAGAATTGGAATTTTGGGTAAAAACACCTGATGAAAAGGCTGTAATTGAGGAATTAAGTACTTCTCAGGTTTTACAGGAGCAATACTGGAAAAGGACTAAAGGAGATGTAAGAACTGCTCTTGAAAAATCCCTCCTTCTTCTTGAACGCTATGGCTTGCAACCAGAAATGGGACATAAAGAGGTTGGAGGAGTAAAAGCAAAGATTGGAGGAGAGGGAAGATATAACCATATTATGGAGCAACTGGAGATAGACTGGCTATATGCGCATGCTATGCAAGCTGCTGATAATGAGCTTATTGCAAGAATTCTTGTTAAAGAAGTATTCAGAATGCACGGACTGGAAGTAACTTTCCTGGCAAAACCCATTGAAGGAGTAGCCGGAAGCGGCGAACATACCCATGTTAATGTAGTAGCCAAACTTAGACACGGGGAAAAAGTAAACCTTTTTTCTCCTGCAGATATGAAAAAAGATTTTCTAAGTGTAATTGGATGGGGCGCATTAATGGGATTATTAAAGAATTATGAAGTAGTCAGTCCATTTATTACCTCAACCAATGATGGCTTCAACCGCTTGAAACCAGGTTTTGAAGCTCCTATATGTATTGTTGCATCAATAGGCCGTGATGTGCTCACTCCTGCAAGAAACAGGACCGTCCTGGCAGGGCTTGTTAGAGATATTGATAATCCTAAAGGTACCAGATTCGAAGTACGGTCACCAAATCCTCATACTAACACCTATTTAGCTTTGGCAGCCATGTACCAGGCTATGCTGGATGGCATAAAATATGCTGTTGAATCCGGTAAAACAACCAAAGAATTAGAGAAAGAGTTTACAAAGAACGTAGGAGAAAATGCAGATTACCTGGAAAAGGATAGGGCATACAGGAGTGAGGAGAATGTTTTTGAATATTACAATGAGGAACAGAGGGATAAAATGTTTGGAGTTCCTCCTGCTACAGTATGGGAGAACCTAAAAGCTTTTAGGGCTTATCCTGATAAAACTAAAGTTTTGGTTCAAGGAAATGTGTTTGGTGAGGAAATAATACGTTCATATGAAAAAGCCATATGTATACAATGGACTATGGAGCTTTATGAGCGCATATTGACAGAAAATATGGAAATTGTAAAGAGTTGCAAAAAGATCCATAATGAAAATGATTCCACTGATTATGATGAAGAGCTATGGAAAAGAATTAACGACTTAAGACATTATATGATAAAAGATACATTAAGTAAGAAGTCGCTGTTTACAAGGATCAGAGATGCGATAGACAGTCATGATTATGATAAAGTTTCAGAATTGCAGTTGGAAATGAGTGATAAAATAACTCAGCTTAAGAAACTATATACTCTATATAAGAGAAATATGATTGAGTTTGATTGTATTTAGTGTTTTTGTATTTAGTGTATTTTTATTTATTTAGTATATTGAAGTTTTATGTTTGTGTTTAAATGTTATATTTTATTTACTTAAGTACTAAGTCTAATATACTAATGTTTTATATTAATGTTTTATATTTATATGTCTTAATGTCAGTAGAACATTTGTTTGATTTTTTCTATCTGCTTATGTATAATATGTCTGTAACAAATTTCGCATTTGTTATTAAATTATATAACCAGGCATCAAGAAGTCTCTCGCTTCTATAAGCGGGAGCTGAATTGATGTAAATTATAATAACCTTTTTCAGTTGGGAATTGCAAGCCCCCCACTGAATCTCCGGGCGAAGCGGGTTTGCCTTAGTTAATTTAGTTAATAATATAAGCAGGTGTAGGTTTATGATTAGAGACAGTATTTTTATTAAAGGAGCAAGAGAGCATAATTTAAAGAATATAGATGTTGAGATACCAAGAGATAAGCTGACGGTTATAACGGGTCTCAGTGGATCGGGTAAATCATCCTTGGCCTTTGACACTATTTATGCAGAAGGCCAAAGAAGATATGTTGAATCTCTTTCAGCTTATGCACGCCAATTTTTAGGACAGATGGAAAAACCGGATGTAGATTATATAGAAGGTCTTTCTCCGGCTATATCAATTGATCAGAAAACCACCAGCAGGAATCCTCGTTCAACAGTTGGAACAGTAACTGAAATATATGACTATCTAAGACTCTTATTTGCAAGAATAGGTATACCACATTGCCCTGTATGCGGTAAAGAAATCTCCCAGCAAACCGTAGACCAGATGGTTGATCAAATTATGACACTTGAGCAGGGAACCAGGATACAGTTGCTTGCTCCTGTTGTAAAGGGCAGAAAAGGAGAATATACCAAGCTAATTGAGGATATTAAGAAGAGCGGATATGTTCGTGTTAGAGTTGATGGTGAAATAAGGGATGTGAATGATCCTATTCAACTTGAAAAGAATAAGAAGCATAATATAGAAATAGTTGTGGACAGGCTTATTATTAAGCCGGATATGCATAAAAGGCTTACTGATTCTATAGAAACAGTGTTGCGTTTAAGCGGCGGGCTATTAATAGTAGATATTATAGGGAAAGAAGAAATGCTTTTTAGTCAGAATTTTGCATGCAGCGACTGTGGTATAAACATTGAAGAGCTTACTCCAAGGATGTTTTCTTTCAATAATCCATATGGAGCATGCCCGAAATGCAGTGGCCTGGGTACTTTATTAAAAATTGATCCGGATTTGGTCATCCCCAATAGGTCCCTTTCACTTGCTGAAGGTGCTATTAATGTGGGAGGATGGAACACCGCCAATGGAGACAGCTATGCAAGAATGTATATGAATGCTCTGGCTAAGCATTATGGATTTAGTGTGGATACTCCCGTTGAAAAGCTGCCTGACCGAATACTGGATATAATTTTATACGGTACAAAAAATGAAAAAATTACTGTGGAATATGAGAAGGAATATGGTAGCGGTAGTTTTACCACCTCTTTTGAGGGAGTAATAAACAATATGGAGAGACGGTACAGGGAAACCCAATCCGAATCCATGAAACAATATTATGAAGAGTTTATGAGCAGTAATCCCTGTCCTGAATGCAAAGGGACCAGGTTAAAAAAACAAAGCCTTGCTGTTACCATAGGCGGGAAAAATATTTATGAGATTACCACCATGCCTATTTCAGCCATCAGGGAATTTTTCAAATCCCTGAAGCTGACTTCCAGGGAAGAAATGATAGCCCGACAGATTTTGAAGGAAATTAATGCCAGACTAGGATTTTTAATTGATGTGGGACTTGATTACCTTACTCTTTCGCGATCTGCAGGGACACTTTCAGGGGGAGAAGCCCAGAGAATACGACTTGCTACCCAGATAGGGTCAGGACTTATGGGAGTGCTGTATATACTGGATGAACCGAGTATAGGACTTCATCAAAGAGATAATGCAAAACTATTGATGACATTAAAGAAACTCAGGGACATTGGAAATACTCTCGTGGTTGTGGAGCATGATGAGGAAACCATGTATGCAGCAGATCATATTATCGATATGGGACCTGGAGCAGGAGTGCATGGAGGATATATTATTGCACAGGGAAATATTGATGATATTAAAAAATGTGAGAAATCCATAACAGGACAGTATTTAAGCAAAAAGAAGAAGATTGAAATTCCTGATAAAAGAAGGAATCCCAACGGAAAATGGCTGGAAGTAATAGGAGGAAGAGAGAATAATTTAAAGAATGTAAATATCAAATTTCCTCTGGGAGTATTAACTTGTGTAACAGGAGTATCAGGCTCGGGAAAAAGTTCCCTTGTAAACGAGATACTATATAAGAAACTTGCGGCCGAATTAAACAGAGCCCGGACAAAACCGGGAGATCATGATTATATAAAAGGTATAGAGCATCTGGATAAGATAGTCAATATTGACCAAAATCCCATAGGCCGTACTCCCAGGTCTAATCCTGCCACATATACAGGTGTTTTTGATCTTATAAGGGAGTTATTTGCAGAAACTGTAGAAGCTAAAACCAGGGGCTATAAACCGGGAAGATTCAGCTTTAACGTAAAGGGCGGAAGATGTGAAGCCTGCTTCGGTGATGGTATAATAAAGATAGAAATGCACTTTTTGCCTGATATTTATGTGCCTTGTGAAGTCTGCAAGGGAAAAAGATACAACAGAGAAACCCTTGAAGTAAAGTATAAAGGGAAAAATATTGCCGAAATACTTGATATGACGGTAGAAGATGCTCTTGAGTTTTTCAAGAATATACCTAAAATACAGAGAAAACTTCAAACTCTATATGATGTAGGGTTAGGTTATATAAAACTGGGACAACCTTCTACAACACTTTCAGGAGGTGAATCTCAAAGGGTTAAGCTTGCAACTGAGTTATCAAGAAGAAGTACAGGCAGAACAATATATATACTGGACGAGCCAACAACAGGTCTTCATATTGCAGATGTACACAGACTTTTAGATATTTTGCAAAGGCTTGTGGATGCCGGTAATACTGTTGTTGTAATCGAGCATAACCTGGATGTTATAAAAACAGCAGATTATATAATTGATTTGGGCCCGGAAGGCGGAGATAAAGGTGGATATCTTATAGCCCAGGGAACACCTGAGGAAGTAGCGAATGTAAAGGAATCTTACACCGGCCAGTTCCTTAAACCTATACTTGAGCGTAAGGAGTAAAAGATAGTTATAATTTAATGAATGTTATAATTTAATGGTTATAGTTTGAAAGGAACAGCTTTATTAAGAAAGCCAGTTCCTTTCAATATGTTCCTCAAAGTTGCTTCATATGTTATTATGAATGTGTTATTCTGAATAAGTAAAAGTTAATGATTAAAACTAAGGTAATATAGCATTACTTGGGATCCAGGTAACTGCCACAGGTATTATACGGATGATTCAGGAAAATTAAAAGGAAAACAATTATGAAAAATAAAATTGCGCAGTCGTTATTAATGAATTTTTCCAAGAAGCTTCTTTCCTCCACAACAAGACACCTCCTTGATCAGACTGAATGAATAAGAATATGCTGGTTACTTAGCTAAATAACTGGATAAACTTTATTCAATACACTATATTCAATAATGATTAAGATGGTTACAGATTAGGAAAGAATAATAGAATCAGGGCTGAAAAGGACAGTTAATAAAGATTGACATATGGATTAATTGAGTTTAAAATGACAGTGATGTTACATAAATATTACATAGGGATGATATAATGCCAGAAGGAAAATATCAAGATTTAAATATCGAGGAAAGAAGAAGCAGGATACTGGAAATTCTTACCCAGCAAGGAAAAGTAAAGGTAAACGAATTAAGCAAGCTTTTTGGCATTTCAGAGGTTACTATCAGAAATGACCTTTCGGAATTGGAGATGAGTGGGTTACTGGAACGTACCCACGGGGGAGCTATAAGCACATATAAAGCCTATTACAACATGTCTATTGCTGACAGAATGAGGACTAATGAAGAAGAAAAGAGAAAAATAGCTTCCGCAGTTGCTTCTATGATTTCTGATATGGATACAATTATGATAAATTCCGGTACTACAACACTTTTTGTGGTGCAGGAACTAAAAAGTGTAAAGAATCTTACAATTGTGACCAATTCAATACCAATTTCCCTTGAAACAGGTAATTATAAGGATTTTCATACAATTCTTCTTGGAGGAAATTTTAATACAAGAGATCAGTTTACTTATGGAGATGACGCAATAAATCAGCTTAAGAAATACAAGGCAAACAAGCTGGTATTATCTGTAGACGGAATTAATTCTGAAGACGGTATTTCCACATATCACCATCTTGAGGCTGAAATAAACAGGCAGATGCTGGCCAGAGTCAATAAAACCATTGTAGTTGCCGATTATACCAAAATAGGAAGAACTAGTTTTGCCCATATTGTACCAATAGAAAATGTTGATATGATTGTCACTAACAAAAAGGCTAATAGTGACGAGATAAACCTTATAAGAGAAAAGGGAGTAGAGGTTATATTAGTTTAGTTAGGATATTTATTTTAAGATATTTACATGGTCAATTATTCAATATATTAAATATATAAAAGATATTAAATATATTAAAGATAAAAAAGATATAAAAGATATAAAAGATATTAATAAAGATATTAATAAAGATATTAAAGTTATTAGAGATATTAAAGATATTATTCTAATTCTAGGTGATTAATGTAATAGTTTTGGCAATAAACAAGCTGTTTAAATCAGGTTGTTATGGTTAAGCTCAGGTTGTTATAAATGAGCTGTTATAAAATAGCTGGAAGGTTTGATTATTTTATTATTTTTATGTATATATAATTTATGAGTATGCATGTGTAAGTTTAGTATTCATGTGTAAGTTTACGGTCACATAAAAACATAATATCGTCACATATAAACATATATTAATAAATTATGCAGTGGGGAGGTAGGTTTTTATGTATGTATTAGGCATAGACGTCGGAACTACTGGTACGAAATCTATGTTGATCAACGAGAAAGGTGATATATTATGCAACGCTTACAAAGGTTACCCATTAATAAAACCGGGCAATAATCAAGTGGAACAACGTGCAGAGGATTGGTGGGATGCGGTTGTTGAAACAGTAAGAAAATGTACAAGCGTAATAGAAGACAAGCATAACATCAAGGCAATTTCTTTGTCAACTCAGGGCGGAAGCCTGGTTCCTGTGGATGCCAACTGTAAGCCATTATCTAATGTAATAGTATGGATGGATAGCAGGGCAGTTGATCAAAGAAATGAGCTTCTGAAGACCTATGGCAAAGAAATGTTTTATAAGAAGACTGGCTGGAATTTATCAGCCGGGGGTAATTTGGTTGAGATAAAATGGATTCATGACAATAATAAAGAATTATTTGATAAAACATACAAATTCTTATCAACTATCGAATATGTTAATTACAAACTTACAGGAGAATATGTTATAGATCCGTCCAATGCCGCAATGACAAACCTTATCAATATAAATACAGCCCAATGGGATGAGGTGCTGGTTGAGGCTGCTGGAATAAAAGAAGACAGACTGCCTCGAGTTATGGAATCAGGTGCTGAGATTGGGACATTAACCAGGGAAGCTGCTGATGAATTAGGGCTAGATACTTCAGTTAAAGTAATAAATGGAGGACATGACCAGTACTGTACTGCTGTAGGAGCAGGGGCTTTTAAACCTGGAGAGGTTTTCCTGGCAACCGGTACTGCCTGGGTAATTTTAGGGACATTCCAGTCACCCATTTTTGATACTGTTAAACGTATTGCTCCGGGCCGCCATATTGTCAAGGATCTGTGGGGCGGGCTTGTTTCGGTTCCTACAGGCGGAGTATCAATGGAATGGTTCCGGGATAATTTTGCATTAAATGTTGCTGACAGTGAAGGAAATATCACAAAGGAAAGCTTCAAGGATATTGATATGAAAGCCTCAAGTGTTATGAAAAGGGCTGAATCAGTTTTCTTCTATCCCTATTATGGCGGTTCAAGGTACCCCAATTACAGCAGTACCACAAAAGCCAGCTTTATGGGGTTAGGATTGGAACATGACCGGTATGATATGGCTTTGGCAATAATGGAAGGTGTTGTTTTTGAAGCATTCAGTTCAATAGAGCATTTTGAGGAAAAGGGATGTAAAGCAGACGTGCTCAGAGTTTTGGGCGGTGCAAGTAAGAGTGAGCTATGGACCAATATTATCTCTGCTGTAGCAGGAAGACCTGTAATAAGATTTAAAGAAGCAGATGTAGCTTGTATTGGAGCAGGAATTGTTGCAGGAGTAGGCTGTGGCATGTTTAAAGATTATGAAGAAGGATATGAGAAAACTATAAGGGGCGGTAAGCAAACAGAGGCATCTGATGAACTAAAGCAGTTCTATAAGAATAAATATCAAAGATACAGAAAAGGAATACAAACAATTGACGATTATTACAAGGAGGCATAACTATGTCAAAGTTATTTGAAGTAAAACCGTTTGATAAAGCTTTTTATGAAGAGAAGTTAAAGAGCTTTCTTCCCAGTAAATTTGTTGATATACATACCCATATATGGCATGAAAGATTCAGGGTGGAAAACGCTAAAGCCCCGGTCCGGGGACAATCATGGCCGGGACGTGTCGCAAAGCAGAATCCCATAGAAGATTTGGTAGAAACATATAAGCTTATGTTCCCTGATAAAAATGTAATACCTTTACTTTTTGGACAACCCAGCTTTGATTACGATATTGATGCATTAAACGATTATGTTGAAGCCTGCGCTAAAGAATATAAGTATCCTGCATTGGCTCTTGCCGTACCTGACTGGAGTCAGGAAAAATTTGAAAATGTAATTCTTAAAGGTGGATTTTTAGGATGTAAGGTATACCTTAATTTTGCAGCTCCTTACATACCACAGGATGAAATAAGGATATTTGACTTCCTGCCTCCACATCAGCTTGAAGTTCTTGATAAACATGGCTGGGTTGTAGTTCTTCACATACCGAGAAAAGCCAGGTTGAAAGATCCAGTAAATCTTGCGCAGATGCTGGAAATCGAAAAAAAGTATCCTAATGTTAAATTAATAATTGCACATGTGGGAAGAGCATATTGTCCGGAAGATGTTGGAAATGCTTTTGAAGTCCTTGCAGAAACAAAAAACATGATGTTTGATTTTTGTGCAAATACCAACCAGTGGGTTTTTGAACAGTTAATAAAGGCAGTAGGTTCAAAGAGAATCCTTTTTGGAAGCGATATGCCTATTTTACGCATGAGAAGTCGCCGTATTTGCGAAAATGGAACCTATGTAAACCTTATTCCAAAAGGATTATATGGAGATGTATCAGGAGATATCCATATGCGGGAAGTAGAAGGTGAAGAAGCAGAAAAAATCACTTTCTTCATGTATGAAGAAATAGATGCATTCAGACGTGCTGCTGAAGCCACCGGATTAACTGCTGCAGATATAGAGGATATTTTCTATAACAACGCAGCAAAATTATTAAATCTGTAATAATAATAAAAATAGATAACAAAATGATAACAAAATAGATAACAAAATATATAACAACAAATATATAACAACAAAAAAGTAATATAATTATTAAATTTATGAGAGGATGATGTTAATGAGAAAAGTAAAAGTTGGACTTTTACCACTTTACATTAAGCTGTATGATGATGCGAATCCTAGTATGAGAATCAGAATAGACGCTTTCAGAGATGCAATTATTGATGAGCTGACAAAAAGAGGGCTGGAGGTAGTAGCAGCTCCTGTATGCAGAATTGAACCGGAATTTGAAGAAGCAGTAAGCAATTTTGAGAAAAATGACGTTGATGCAATCGTTACATTGCACTTAGCTTATTCACCGTCTCTGGAGTCATCCGATATATTGGCAAAAACAAAGCTCCCTATAATTGTCTTGGATACAACACCAACATTTAATTTCAGTCCTTCCCAGCAAACCGAGGAGATTTCATATAACCATGGAATACATGGAGTACAGGATATGTGCAATCTTCTCATAAGAAATAATAAACCATTCTTCATTGAAGCAGGCCACTGGGAGAAATCCGATGTACTTGACAGAGTAGTCAAATGTGCAAAGGCTGCTGTAATTGCAAAGAATATGAAGAAAGCCAGGGTAGGTAAAATCGGTGGAGATTTCAAGGGAATGGGAGATTTTACTGTACCTGTGGACATACTTAAGTCTACTATAGGGATGGAAGTAGTTTTCTTTAATCCTGAAAAAGATTCAGTATATTTTAACAATATAAGCGATGAAGAAATAGAAAAAGAAATGCAGGAAGACCTGGTAAGATTTGATGCAGGGAACATAAACAAGGAAACATTGAAGAATTCCATAGTTACAGGATTAGGAGTCCGTAAATGGATTGAAAAAGAAGGATTAACTGCATTTACAGTTAATTTCTTAAATATTGATAAAAAGTCCGGACTGCCAACAGTACCATTCCTCGAAGCCAGCAAAGCACTTGCCAGAGGAATCGGCTATGCCGGTGAAGGGGATGTTTTAACAGCTGCTTTGGTAGGTTCTTTACTTTCGGTATTTCCTGAAACATCATTTACAGAAATGTTCTGCCCTGATTGGGAGAATAACAGCGTATTCTTAAGCCATATGGGCGAAACCAATATTAATTTAATGGCTGAAAAACCAATATTGGTTGAACATCCATTCCCATATACAGATGCTAACAAACCCGCAGTAGCACAGGGAAGGTTTAAAGAAGGAGAAGCTACATTTGTTGACCTGGCTCCGGGACCAAACAATACTTATTCCCTTATAATTTCTAAAGGAGAGATGTTGGGAGTTGAGGGCGAAGATAAAATGAAGAATAGTATACATGGATGGTTTAAGCCTTCAATGTCTGTGGCAGATTTCCTTGCAAGTTACAGTAAGGTTGGAGGAACTCACCATGCTGCACTTGTTTATGGAGATGTTATAAAGGAATTAAAGTGCTTTGGTGAACTAATGGGATGGAAGGTACTGGAGATTTAACAGTACGGGTGAATAATATCCTGATTATAGTTGAATAATAAATTTGAGATTTTTTCATACTCTTAATGTAGAGGAGCAACATAGTTTGCAGGCATAAATTAAAGACCTGAATGTTGTTCCTTTTTTTATTTAACTGGATTATTTTATTTATAAGATTATTGTTTTAGATTATCAGATTATTTCTTTACATTTCATCGGATATTTTTTTTCTTATGCAGAACTTTCCTCGGTAACAATTATTGCCTAGAATATTTCACAAGGGTATAATATATATGTTATATATAGCTTAATTTGCTATGCTTGCTAATAAAGTAATATTTAGTAAGTATATAACATGAGTTTTGAGTGTTAGAAACTGTATATAAATTGGTACAATAATTAACATATAATCGCTGCTAATTACTATACTAAACAGAGCACAGCGAAAGGGATGATTCGAAATGATGATGTGTTCAATATGCAAAGTTAATTATGCAATTGTTTTTATAACCAGAATATTTAATGGAAAACAAATACAAGAAGGCCTTTGTTTAACTTGCGCAAAGAAACAAGGCATTCAACCTATAAACCAGCTAATTGAGCAGACAGGAATGACGGAAGAAGATATTGATAATCTTAACCGCCAAATGGGAAGCATGTTTGAGGACATAGATCTGGAAGGGCTGAATGAAAAAGCAGGGGAATTTGATTTATTTAACCAGGATCAAAGTCCCGCTGGCAATGGCAATCCCTTCTTTAACCTGATAAACCGTGCGTTTTCAAAGAATAGTGGTAACTTGAGAAATGTTAAAGAACCACAAAATGATAATTCACAGGGTAAGGATAGCAGGAACTCAACAAGAACAAAGGTACAGGATAAGAAAAACGGAAAAAAGAAAAAATATCTGGATTTATACGGTTCAAATTTAACTGATTTGGCAAAAGATGACCAGATTGACAGAGTAATCGGAAGAGAGAAAGAGATTGACAGAGTTATACAAATATTAAACAGACGTACAAAAAATAACCCTGTATTAATTGGAGAGCCTGGAGTAGGTAAAACCGCAATAGCTGAAGGGCTTGCTGTAAGAATTGCAAAGAAACAGGTTCCTGCCAAATTATTAAACTCTGAAATATATCTTCTGGACTTAACCTCGGTAGTTGCCGGTACGCAGTTTAGAGGGCAATTTGAAAGCCGTATGAAGGGTATTGTGGAGGAGGCAAAGTCACTGGGAAATATTATCCTTGTGATTGATGAGCTTCACAATATAATGGGAGCAGGTGAGGCTGAGGGAGCAATGAATGCTGCAAATATCCTTAAGCCAGCCTTGGCCAAGGGTGAAATTCAGGTTATAGGTGCTACAACTATCAATGAATACAGAAAATATATTGAAAAAGATTCCGCTCTGGAAAGAAGGTTCCAGCCAATAATTGTAGAAGAGCCTTCAATACAGGAAAGTATAGAGATTTTAAAAGGTATCAGAGATTATTATGAAAATTACCACGGTGTAAAATACTCTGATGAAGTTATTGAGGCAGCGGTGGTACTTTCTGAGAGGTATATCACTGACAGGTATTTGCCTGACAAGGCTATTGATGTAATTGATGAAGCCGGCTCAAAAGCCAACCTGAAAAATGTGGCTTTAGCAAAACTGGAAACCTTAAAACAGGAGTTGAAAAAAGTTCAGGAAGAAAAAGAAAGTGCTGTATCGGCAGACTCTATAGAAGATTATCAGAAGGCAGCAGACTTAAAAGTGAGAGAATGCAGGCTCCTGGAACAGATTAGGGTTTTGGAAGAAAAGACTAAGGCAGTGGAAATCACTGTAGAGGATATCGCAAATGTAATAGAATCATGGACTAAGATACCTGTACAGCGTATTACTGAGGTTGAGGCAGAAAAACTGATTAATCTTGAGTCCAGGATTGCAAAAAGGATAATAGGACAGAAGGAAGCAATTAAGGCTGTTTCAAAGGCAATTAGAAGAAACAGGTCAGGCTTCAGAAAGAAAAAGAAACCTACTTCCTTTATATTTGTAGGTCCGACAGGTGTAGGAAAAACCGAACTGGTTAAGACTTTGGCTGCTGAACTTTTTGAAAGTGAAGAAGCACTTATAAGGCTAGATATGTCCGAGTACATGGAAAAGCATACAGTATCGAAATTGATAGGCTCACCGCCCGGATATGTTGGTTATGATGACGGAGGACAGTTTACCGAAAAGGTAAGAAGAAAACCTTATTCTGTTATACTGATGGATGAAATTGAGAAGGCTCATCCTGATGTATTTAATATGCTGCTTCAGATTCTTGAAGATGGCAGACTGACAGATAGCCATGGAAGAGTTGTTAATTTTGAAAACACTATAATAATAATGACTTCCAATGCCGGAACAAACCTTAAATCATCCGGTATAGGATTTAACAAGGACGGGTATATTGCCCTTGAAAGCAAGGTAAAAGGAGTATTGCAAGAAATATTCAGACCGGAATTCCTAAATAGAGTTGATGAAATAATTGTATTTACCGAACTCAGCAAAGAGGAAATAAAGGAAATTGCCAACCTTATGCTTGAAGAGGTAAAAAGTACAGCAGCTGCAAACAATATCAAGCTGGAATTTACCGAAGCTTTAAAAGATTTTATTGTTGAAAAGGGATATGATCCAAAGTATGGGGCAAGACCGTTAAGAAGAACTATACAAAAGTATATTGAAGATGAGCTTTCTGAAATTTATATTAGAGGAACTTGTAAACCTGGAGATACCATAAAGGTTGATTATTGCCAGGAAATAAAATTTGAGGTATTAAAATAATAATTTTTCAGGAGAGTAGCCATGATAGAGATCAGAAATTTATCTAAAAGCTATAATAAAGGACAGGTTAAGGCTGTGGATAATCTTACCTTGAATGTTAAAAGTGGTGAGATATTCGGTTTTCTTGGACCTAACGGCGCAGGAAAGACCACAACAATTAAAATGCTGGTAGGCTTACTTAATCCGGATGAAGGCAGTATCAAAGTAAATGGATATGATATAAGAGAAAATCCCATAGGTGTCAAAAACAGCATCGGTTATGTTCCCGATAACCCAGATGTATATGACAGGCTAACCGGGATTGAATACCTGAATTTCATGGCAGATGTATATAACGTTCCTAAAGATATAAGAAAACAGAGAATTGAAAAATTCCTTGAAATGTTTAACCTCACAGATGCTGTCTCTGATCTCATAAAGAGCTATTCTCATGGAATGAGACAGAAAATCGTATTAACAGGGGCTCTGCTTCATGATCCTGCAGTTTGGATTCTTGATGAACCCATGGTAGGTTTAGACCCCAAATCGGCACATTTGTTAAAGGAACAGATGAGAGCTCATTGTGAAAATGGAAACACAGTGTTCTTTTCCACCCATATTCTTGAAGTGGCAGAAAAGCTGTGTGACCGCATAGGTATTATTCATAAAGGTAAACTTATAGCAATAGGTACCATGGATGAACTGAGACAAGGTGATAATGCAGATTCCCTTGAAAGTATCTTTTTGGAGTTGACAGAGCAATGAAAAAGTTTTTAGCCTTATTGAAAGTTTGTTTGAATATAAACTTTGGGATTTCAGCTTTAAAATATAGATATACAAAAGAAAAAAAGAAGTTGTGGGAACCAATACTCATTGTCCTGTCAATTATTGTTGGTTTTGGCCCACTGATTGCTTTTTATAGTTTTTTTATTAATGGACTATTCTATGCAGGGCTTACGATGGGACAGCCCGAAATTATTCTTACTTTGGCTATAACTGCTGCCCAAATTATTGTGCTGATATTTGGTATTTTTTATGTAATGAGTGCATTCTACTTTTCCACGGATATGAATGTTCTTATACCTTTGCCTCTTGGAGCATACCAGGTCCTTGGGGCTAAGTTTATAGTAATAACAGTAAATGAATATTTGACCACATTTCCTATACTTCTTCCTCCTATTATCATTTATGGCATAAATATGGAAATGGGAGTATTGTATTGGATTAAAGCGCTGTTGGTTGCTCTCTCCATTCCGGTGCTTCCTCTTGTTCTCAGTTCCATACTTATTGTTGTTCTTATGAGATTTATCAATATAAGAAAAAGCAAGGACTTGCTGGCAGTTATAGGGGGACTTTTTATCATAGTTTTAGCTCTTGCATTTAATTATTTTATGCAAAGGCTCCCGCAGAATATAGCAGGTAATGAGGCAGAATTTTTTAACAATCTTATTACAAGCCAGTATGGACTAATTAAAGAAATAGGCAGAAAATTTCCTCCAAGCATATGGGCTACCCTGGGTCTTGCCGCTTCCGGCACGGAGGGAGCAGGATATTTCCTGCTATTCATTGGAGCATCCATAATGCTATTCTTCTTCCTTCTCTGGATCGGGAATAAGATATTCTATAAAGGTGTAATATCGGGCCAGGAAGTAAACCGCAAAAGGAAGGTAATGTCTGCTGAAGAGGTTCAAAAGAAATATCAGAAAAGAAGCAACCCGGTAATGGCCATACTCCTGAAAGAATGGAAGATACTTTTAAGGACCCCTGTATATGTTCTGAACGGTCTTGTAGGAGCCATTATCGGCCCGTTAATAATATTCCTTACCTTTATAGGCCAGGGCACTTCCGGAGAAATGGCATCACTTATTGATATGTTAAAAGATCCCGATATAACCATATATGTATCTTTGGGTGGCTTAGCTGTTATGCTTTTTACATCGGGTATGAATGTGGTGGCTTCAACCTCTGTATCCAGGGAGGGAAGAACTTTCTGGATATCAAAAATTATTCCTGTTTCACCTTCATATCAAGCTTTGGGCAAATTCCTGCATGCAATGCTAATTTCTTTTATAGGGATTGTACTGACAGGAATTATGATGGTTGTAATATTGGACTATTCAATAGCTATGATGTTCCTTTTAATAATTCTTGGAATATTAGGTTCTGTACCTCAAATTGCCGTTAATTTGATTATTGACATTATGCACCCAAAGTTGGAATGGAATAATCCTCAGGAAGCTATGAAGCAGAATTTTAATGCTGTGATAGGCATGCTGGCTTCTTTTTTGATAATGATATTTTATGCTGGTGCAACTTTTTTAATTATATCTTTTAGTCTTCCGGATTGGGTTTTATTTATTGGCCTTGGATTTGTAATGGCAGTATTATCAATACCCAGCATGATCATATTGTTTGCCGTTGCCAATAGAAAATATGCTTCTCTTGAAGCATGAAAATTGAGGAAAGCAAAGGGAGGGTTCTTTCAGGCGAAGCACAGGGACGGTTCTTTTGCTTCCGCGTTGACGGAAGCAGAAGAACCGTCCCTGCGCTTCGCTAGTTATTTTTCGCTAGTTATTTTGCAGCAAGAACCTTTTTTAATTTAGCAAATCTTGGTAGGCCATCTTCAAGGGGAACCTTTGATTCGCCTTGAATTAAAGGAAGAGCATAGCGTACGAAGTCTTCAGTTAGTCCGGTGCCATTCTTATCAATCCATTCAAGAGGAACTTTTCTTTCAGTATTTGCTACTTCCACTAAGTCAACTAATTTGATATTGCATTTATAATTAGGACCTTGTGCCCTTTCAAAAGCTACCATCTTGTCTGTAACACCATTAACAGCATTTTGGACTGCAGCCTGGCCGGCCATGTAAGCTTCATTTACATCAGTAAGGGAAGCCAGGTGGGCTGCACATCTTTGCAGAAGGCTAAATTCAATAGGACGTACCTTAGCACCTGTTTTTTCCTTGACTATATTTGCCAATGTATATGCAAGACCACCTAATTGGGCATGTCCGAATGAGTCTTTACTCTTGGCGATGTCTGAACCGTATTCTGAAATATAAACTCCATTTTTATCTTTTATACCCTCGGAAACTGCAACGATTACATTATTATTTTTTTCATATATTGAAATGGTTTCCTGGAGAAACTTATCCATGTCAAAAGGAAGTTCAGGCAGATATATCAGGTCAGGTCCGTTCCCCTTATATGCTGCTAATGCAGAAGCGGCAGTTAACCAGCCTGCATTTCTACCCATTATTTCAATTATTGTAATCATGCCCTTATCATAAACTCTTGCATCATGATAAACTTCCATTATGGAAGTAGCAACATATTTTGCAGCACTTCCGTATCCAGGGCAATGGTCTGTTCCCCAGAGATCGTTATCAATTGTCTTTGGGACACCTATAACTCTACATTCATACCCGGCTTTCTGCATATATTTACTTATTTTATTACAGGTATCCATAGAATCGTTTCCGCCGTTGTAGAAGAAATACCTGATGTTGTATTTTTTAAATACTTCCAGAATTCTTTTGTAATCACTATCGTCCTTTTCAACATCTTTCAATTTATAACGTACAGAACCTAGTGCGGAAGATGGTGTGGTCTTGAGGAGTTCCAACTCGTATGGATCTTCTTTTCCGATATCATAAAATACTTCATTAAGTATGCCCTTTATACCGTGAGCAGCACCGTATACAGCAGTAATGTTACTCTGTTTTAGTGCTTCCTGAAAAACACCGGCAGCACTTGCATTAATAACAGAGGTTGGTCCGCCTGACTGCCCGAATATTGCAGCACCTTTTAAATTACTCATTATCTATACCTCCATTTCAACTATATTAATATGTGTTTAATTTATATTTTTACAATAATACTAGTTCAAATACTAATGTGTTAAAAAAAACACAATTAAAATTTAATATATCATAATGATTAACAAAAAGCAATTTTATTATTACAATATTGTCACGTATAAGTAAACCGTTACATTTATTGTTGTGGAAAATCAAAGAAATATAGCTTATAATCATATTGAGGGTCTTAAATGAAATTATTAACACCGTATGGTAATAAGATAAATATGAAAAGTATAGTTGAGAGGCTTAAAGGAGAATTTAGATTTAAGAATAAGGGGCAGGCCTTATTCCTTCTGGATGGAATTGTTATCAACGCGGCATATATGTTGACAACCGGTGTGATACTATCAGGATATTTACTTAATCTTGAGGCTTCGGATTTTCTCGTTGCCCTTGTAAATAATTCAACAAATTATACCTCAATAATGTCCTTATTTTCTTATTTTATATTCGAAAAAGTTTCAAATAAAAAAAGAATGATGCTGTCAATGAATTTTCTTTCCAGGTTAATGATATTTCTAATTATAGTGGTACCGATGTTGATTAATAATAAAAGCCTGTCTATTGGAATGACTGTATCAATGGTCATTATTTCTGATATTATCTGGGCTATATACAGAGTAGCATGGGTAGTATGGATCATGGACACAACTCCTGACGAATCTATAAGTGAGTATACCTATTTAAGAATGCTGCTGGCCAGGCTTTTTATGGGAATTGCTTCAATAGTGGGAGGAGTAATTCTGGACTACTATAATAAGGGCATGACTGGCTTTAGAATAGTCTTTACCATTGCTTTTGTATTATCAGTGACTGATCTGATCATTTTAAGAAAAGTAGAAAGTGTTGATAATAGTTCCAGACAGCTTTCTGCTTCTGTTTCAGAGAACTATTTTCAGCCGGTTAAGCAAAAGGATTACAGAAATTATCTTTTTTTTATTTTTTTGTTTTATATGGTATATACCATGTCAATCTCATTTGCACCGGTTTATTTAATAAAATATCTTGATCTTGATTACAAGTTCGTTTCGGCTGCAGGGTTTATTTCAAACTTTTCTTTTATTCTCTCCAACAGGCTATGGGCAAAAATTGAGAGGAAAAGGGGCATAACTTTTGTTATGGGATTATCTGCTGCCTTTTTTGCCTTTGAATTGCTGCTCCTCGGACTCCTGCGAACAGAAACAAGTTTTATTTATATCATTTCATGTATATCCACAGGGGTAGGGTTAGGAGGATTTACCGTAACAACTATGACCTACAGATATAACATAATACCTGTTGGAAGCAGGATAATTTATGAAGGATGGTTTTATTTCTTTTATGGTATGGGTATGTTGTTAGCTCCATTTGCAGGGGAATTATTTATTCATAATATAGAATTTGTGCAGAATATGAATATAGGGTTAAATCAGTTTCAATTATTGTTCTTTTTTGCTTTTGTTATAATGTGGCTGCTGATTTTTATTTCATTTGTAAAGCCTAAAGTTTTCAAGGAGGTTTAAATATAATTTTAGGTCAAAATTAAATAACCCGGGGTAATGTTCTTCTGCCAAAATAAACCTTGCTTTTATCATATGATTTGATAAAATTAAGATAATGGTAGCATGTCAAAAACTTAACATGTTAATAATAAAACATAATATTAATATTAAATATTAATATTAAATAACGATATAAAAGGAGCTGATCACATGCCGTTAGTTACATCAAAAGAAATGTTTAAAAAAGCATATGAAGGTGGATATGCAATTGGAGCATTTAATGTTAATAACATGGAGATAGTTCAAGGTATTACAGAAGCCGCAAAAGAAGAGAATGCACCTCTTATTCTGCAAGTTTCTGCCGGAGCAAGAAAGTATGCAAAGCATACATATCTTATGAAATTGGTTGAAGCAGCAATTGAAGATACAGGACTTCCAATATGTCTGCACTTAGACCACGGTGAAGATTTTGAAATATGCAAATCCTGTATTGACGGCGGATTTACATCAGTTATGATCGACGGTTCAAAATATCCTTTTGAAGAGAATATAAGGCTTACAAAACAGGTTGTTGACTATGCCCACGAGAGAGGCGTTGTTGTTGAAGGTGAATTAGGAAAATTGGCAGGTATTGAAGATAACATCAATGTATCTGAAAAAGATGCAGCCTTCACAGATCCAGACCAAGTTGAAGAATTTGTTGCAAGAACAGGTGTTGATTCCCTGGCAATTGCAATTGGTACAAGCCATGGTGCTTACAAGTTTAAAGGTGAACCAAAGCTGAGATTTGATATTCTTGAGGAAATACAGAGAAGGCTTCCCGGTTTCCCAATTGTATTACACGGTGCTTCTTCAGTTATACCTGAATTGGTAGATACTATCAATAAATACGGCGGACAAATGCCAGGGGCAAAAGGTGTTCCGGAAGATATGCTGAGAAAAGCTGCTTCAATGGCGGTTTGTAAGATAAATATCGACTCTGATTTAAGACTTGCTATGACTGCAGCAATCAGAGAACATTTTGCAAACCATCCGGCAGATTTTGACCCAAGGAAGTACCTTGGTCCTGCAAGAGAAAGCATTAAGAAGCTTGTAAAGCATAAACTGAGAAATGTATTAGGATGCAGCGGTAAAGCATAATACTAAAGCATAATACTTGGCAGTATATTCGTTCTATACAACCATTCTGATAAAAAAATACCATTTAAAAGAAGAAGGCCTTAAGTCAATATGACAGGCCTTCTTTTTCTGTATAATAAAATAGCTAGTAGTCAATAATACTTTTTGAGGTGTTGTTGATTGAAAAAAAGAATAGGGATTCCCAGAGGTTTATTTTATTATCAATATTTTCCCTTATGGGATGTTTTTTTTAAAGAGCTTGGGGCGGAAGTCGTTCTTTCAGGAACTACAAATAAAAAAATTTTTAATGATGGGGTAATGGTTTGCAATGATCAAACCTGTATACCGGTTAAAACTTTTTTCGGACATGTTATGTCACTTATAGATAAAGTGGATTTATTATTTATACCAAGGTTTACAAGTATCTCAAAAAATCAATATATCTGCCCTAAATTCGGTGGTTTGCCGGATATGGTGAGAAACACCATAGACGGTTTGCCTGAAATTATAGATGTAGAAGTAAATTTGAGAAAAACCAAAAAAAATGCTCTTAAGGCAGCAATTTCAGCAGGTAAGTATTTAACCGGCAATCGGAAAGAAATCACCAGGGCTTTTAGAAAAGCTCTTGACAACTACCGGGATTATAGAAACCAGTTGAAGAAAGGTATTCTTCCAATAGATATTTTGGAGAAAAAGCTGGTTTTATTAAAAAAGCCTGCGGAGGATTCTAAAAATATAGCAGTAATAGGTCATGTTTACAATCTCTATGATAGCTATATTAATATGAATCTAATTGGCAAGCTAAGAGAAAACAGAATAAACATAATAACACTTGACATGGTGGAGGGAAAGGATATTCTCGAAAAAGCCCGGACACTGAATAAAGAAATGTTCTGGAACTTTGGCAGCAAAGCCATAGGCGGTGTGATGCACTTGTTGGAAGAAGGAGGTCTGGATGGAATAATATATGTCATGAGTTTCGGTTGCGGAGTAGATTCTTTTGTATGTGACCTTATAGAAAGAAAAGTAAGAAGAAAAGGAAATATTCCTTTCACGGTAATTACCATGGACGAGCATTCAGGAGAGGCAGGAATGAGAACCAGGATTGAAGCCTTTATTGATATGGTCAGATGGGCCGACAACAAATTTAAGAATATACCAAAAGTATCTATGTAAAAAGGAGACTGTTTATGATAGCTACTTTTCCCCATATGGGATATACATACATAACTATAAAGGCACTTCTTGATGACTTGGGTGTGGAATATGTTATACCACCTTTCAATAATAAAAAAGCCCTTGAGATAGGAACAAAATATTCACCTGAAATGGCGTGCCTGCCATTAAAAATTAATATCGGAAATTATATCCAGGCCTTTGAAAAGGGTGCTGACACCATACTAATGGCAGGAGGATGCGGCCCTTGCAGGTTCGGATATTATTGCGAGATGCAAAGGGAAATACTTCATGACTTAGGGTATGATGTTGATATTATAACTCTTGAATTACCCAGAAAAAATAAAAGAGAATTTATAGAAAGGATAAAAAAAATTACCGGTGGCTTCAATTTACCCAAAATAGTAAGTGCAGTAAAAAATGCTACCCAGGTTTCAATAGCTATGGATGAACTTGAACAGCTTTCCTTTAAAATAAGGGCCAGGGAGATTAACAAAGGTGATACAGATAAATTGATAAAGATATTTGAAAAAAAAATTCTTTCGGGTAAAGGTTCCGCACAAATATTGGAAACTATAAAAAATACAAGGAATGGACTTCTTAATATAGATATAGATAGGAATTTCCAGCCTTTGAAAGTTGGAATAGTAGGTGAAATATATACGTCAATTGACTCCTTCACAAGCTTCTTTATACAGTCCAGACTTGGAAATATGGGAGTAGAAGTCCACCGGTCGGTTACACTCAGTGACTGGATAATAGAGCATATAATAAAAAATCTTTTTAGGTTAAAAAGGAATCTGGATTTTGCCAGGGAAGCAAAGCCATATCTTGGAACAGCAATAGGAGGCCATGCGCAAGAGACTATAGGAAACGCAATTATATACGCCAAAAAAGGTTATGATGGTATTATTCAGACATACCCCCTTACCTGTATGCCTGAAATTGTTGCAGAAAGCATCCTGCCTTCAGTAGAAAGAGATTATGATATTCCTGTTTTAACGCTGATTATTGATGAAATGACAGGAGAAGCAGGTTATATTACAAGACTGGAGGCTTTTATAGATTTATTAAATAAAAGAAGGGAGAAGGTATATTTTGGCAGAAGAGAATTACTATTTGGGAATTGATGTTGGTTCAGTAAGCACAAATCTGGTTTTAATGAACCAGGATGATAATATCTTTGAAAAGATATATATAAGGACAAGTGGTCAACCAATAAATGCACTGACAAAAGGGATGAAAGACCTATCCGGGAGGGTAGGGAAAGACATAAAAATAAAAGGAGTAGGGGCTACAGGAAGCGGCAGGCATCTTGCCGGCATAATTGCAGGTGCAGACATAGTAAAGAATGAAATAACTGCTCATGCAGTTGCATCACAAAGAATCAGGCCTGATGTAAGAACCATAATTGAAATAGGAGGCCAGGACTCCAAGATAATTATATTACGTAATGAAGTGGTAAGCGATTTTGCAATGAATACTGTTTGTGCAGCAGGAACCGGATCTTTTTTGGATAGACAGGCAGCACGGTTGGAAATACCAATTGAGGAATTCGGAGCCTACGCCCTGCGCTCAACCTCTCCAGTAAGGATAGCCGGAAGATGTGCTGTATTTGCAGAATCTGATATGATTCATAAGCAGCAGACAGGACATAAACTTGAAGATATTATAAAAGGGTTGTGCGAAGCTTTGGTCAGGAATTATCTTAATAACCTGGCCAAGGGGAAAGAAATTAAACCTCCTATTATGTTTCAGGGAGGAGTAGCTGCAAATGTGGGAATGGTGGCTGCTTTTGAGGAAGCCTTAGGAGAAAAACTAATCATACCAAAATATTATGATGTTATGGGCGCCTATGGAGCAGCTCTTCTTGCTAAAGAAAAGATGCGAAAGAGCATGGAGCCAAGTGCTTTTAATGGATTTGATTCAGCAAACAGGACATATGAAACTAAAAGCATGGAGTGTAAGGACTGTTCAAACACATGTGAGGTAGTTGAGATATTATCGGAAGGAGAAATAATAGCCCGTTGGGGGGACAGGTGCGGCAAGTGGACATCTATGGTAAACGGTCAATTGAAAAGTTTATTTCCACTTTGCAAAAGTAAATTCCACAGAATGTATAATGGTAGAACAAAACTACGTATAAGCTGATTTTGATTGGTTTATTTTATGAATATTTTTAGTGCTTTTTA